>JBEQLM010000002.1:0-22042 GCA_040325975.1 Gammaproteobacteria bacterium
GTTGTGCGCGAAAATCCTGAGCGGCACTGCTATTAGGTAGAAAAACGGTGACTGAATCCAGTTGCGGCAGAGAAGATTTAAATTGTTCGAGCAACTGCGCTACTGCCCGTTCTACAATCGGTTGTTGGTTGCTCATTGCAGCGCTTTAACGCTCCAGATGTTGCAGCTTGCCTTCAACGCCATCCCAGTCATCGGCGTCATCAGGTGGGTCTTTACTCTCATTGATTACCGGCCATTCACGACTGAGTTCCTCGTTCAAGGCGAGGAAGGCAGCTTGATCAGCAGGTAGTTCATCATCCGCAAAAATAGCATTGGCCGGGCATTCCGGTTCGCATAAAGTACAATCAATGCATTCTTCGGGATCAATGACCAGGAAATTAGGGCCTTCATGGAAGCAATCAACCGGACAAACATCGACACAATCGGTATATTTGCACTTGATGCAATTTTCGCCTACTACATAAGTCATATTCTGGATTCCAATGAGAGCTGTGTTAGAAAACTATCAGGCAAAATAATATCACAGTGAAATGCTGCACGTGCGTATCTAGATAGTTTAAAATCGGTAAAAATTTAAATAAATGAAAGAGTAAATAATGACAACAATCAAAAAAGCCGTTTTTCCTGTTGCCGGTCTGGGTACTCGATTTTTACCCGCGACCAAAGCCGTCGCCAAAGAGATGCTTGCCATCGTTGACAAACCTTTGATTCAATATGCCGCAGAAGAAGCCGAGAAAGCCGGCATTGATACGCTGATTTTTGTTGTTGGTCGAACCAAAAACTCCATCATTGATCATTTCGACAAGGCTTATGAACTGGAAAATGAACTAGCTCTTCGCAATAAAGATGCTTTATTGAAAATTGTTAAAGACACCGTACCCGAAGGTGTTAATTGTGTATTTATTCGTCAGTCAGAGGCATTGGGTCTGGGTCATGCCGTATTGTGTGCAGAAGCTGCTGTTGGTAACGAGCCGTTTGCCGTCATCTTGCCGGATGATTTGATTACTAACGAGGGTGATAATTGCATGCAGCAAATGGTCGCTGTGTATAACAAATATTCAGCCTCAGTGATCGGTACTCAAACCGTGAATATGTCTGAGAGTGATAAATACGGCATGGTCGCTGGGCCTAAAGTCGAAGATCGTTTATCCATGGTTGATGAGATTATTGAAAAACCCGCTCCTTCAGAAGCGCCATCAGATCAAGCCGTCGTTGGGCGCTACATTCTTACTCCCGCCATTTTTGATATATTAAAAACGACAGAGCGAGGCGCGGGTGGTGAAATACAGCTGACTGATGGCATTGCTGCACTGCGCAAGACTGAAGAAATCTATGCTTATAGCTTTGAAGGCAAGCGTTACGACTGTGGCAGTAAAATCGGTTATTTACAGGCAACTGTAGAATTTGCACTCAAGCATGATGAGTTATCTGACGAATTCAGTGATTATCTTAAAACTCTGAATCTGTAAACTCCCAGCCAAAATAGCGGCGCTCCGCCCGCTATCTATTTCTTGTAGCTAGTCTTTTCTCAATATCACCTTTTGTTGCTGAAATAATATCAGGCAGTGTTTTTAAATCTTATTGAGAAGCATTCTTGACAAACGAATATTTTAGTCCACAATCCTGCCATAACAAAAATTCAAAATTCAAAAAAGTCCAAAAAATATCTCAAAAGTACATATATCAATCAATATTTTTTATGATTGACGAGCAACCACATTATTAAAGTAGTTTCTAGGTTGTCGTTTATAAATATTTGATTGTTAATTCTGTTCTTTCTTGACATGGTCAAAATGTAGGCCACACTTGGTCAACAAGAATATAAATTTCATTTTAAAAGTACATTTTTGACAAATTCGTGTGGCAACAACTATAAGTTGCTTAAGTTGTTAATGAGACGTATTAATTAATAATAATAAAATTAGGAAGCTGAGTTAATTGAAGGAAAGTAATGGCCTATAACGAACAAGACATATTAACGATGGATCAGATAAGGGCTGAGTTGCTCTCATTGTCTGTCGATGCCCAGACGGGTGATTTTTGTCTTTTTACGGAAGATAAGCATGCTGCGGTAATTAGCTTCTACAAGGGAAAAATCGTTGGTTTGCGTTACAGGATATCGAGAGGCAATGATGCTCTAAGGTTAATAAGAAATATAAGCAGCGCCAAAATTAGATTTCAGCCGAGCTCTACGCCTGTAAATCCTGCTGCTATGAAAGAAATGCTATCGACCCCGGAAATTCTCAAAATATTGGGAGTAGAGCAGGCTGGCTGCACATTTCAGGGAATGGGTAGAAAAATACTGGTTGTGGAAGACAGTGGTACCCAGCGTAAGATTATCTGCAAGATGTTGCTTCAGAGTGGCTACCGAATATTGGAAGCGAAAGACGGTTACGAGGCATTGTCTATCGCTGAGCTTGAACATCCAGACTTGATACTGCTCGATATTATTATGCCGGGTATGGATGGTTACGAAGTCATGTCTCAGATGAGAGAAAAATCGGGTTTAGAAAAGGTGCCCATCATCATGCTGACATCAAGAGATACATTGATAGACAAAATGCGTGGCAAGATTTCTGGTACCAATGAATATCTGACCAAACCATTTAAAAGTAAAGCGCTAATTGAAAAAATAGAAAAATATATAGGCGGATGATTGTGCTTATCAAAAAATTAAATGGGGAGTCTCCCCATGTGGCTATTTCTCCCTGGATTATATTATCCAGCCGTGGTTATAAATTGTTGATACATATATAGATGAGCGATAAAAAGAAAATTCTAATTGTTGATGATTCAAAGCTAATTCGTAAAGGTCTGGCTGGAATATTTGAGGCATCCAGTTCATTCGAGGTTATCGGTGAGGCTGCTGATGGTGAAGAAGCATTGGCTGCAATTAAGAAATTACACCCAGATGTGGTGACACTGGATGTTGTCATGCCGGGAATGGATGGACTTACCACGCTGAAACACATCATGATTGAATGTCCCAGACCAACAGTGATGTTGAGCAGCTTGACACAGGATGGAACCGAAACGACCTTTGATGCGCTCCGCTATGGTGCTGTTGATTTTATCAGCAAACCATCAAGACTCGAAGATCAGAGTATGGATGACCTGGCTGAAGACATTCTCAATAAATTGAATATAGCGGAAGGCATTGATGTCGGTGTTACCTCCTATATTCGAGCAAAGGCAGGCAATACGAGCGCGAATGAACCTTTAGAAGGCAAGTGTAAAAAACTGGTTGCAATGGGTGCGGCCGAGGGTGGTTATCGGGCGCTGATGAAGATTATTCCAAATTTGCTGCCGACTGATACGGCTTATCTGGTGGTTTTGTATGCTGAAGAAAGTCATGTCGATGCCTTTGCTGCCTATCTTAACGAGCATAGCAAAGTAACCGTTAAACGTGCACAACATGATGAAGTTCTGCAGTCAGGTGTTTGTTATTTGAGTGCCGGTGCTGATTATATGACCGTGCATGAACAAAATAATGATCTGGTGTTGCACGTCAGTCCTGCTCCCTTTGCTTCACGTAAAGGCTCGATTGATAGATTGCTGTTCTCAGTCGCAGAAGCAATGGCTGAAAATTCTGTCGGTGTTGTCCTGTCGGGCGCGAGTATCGATGGATCTGAAGGCCTGGAAGAAATAGAACGTGTCAATGGTATGACCATTGTACAGGAACCGAAAAGTTGTCTGGCGCAGGAGATGTCAAAGTCGGCGCTTAAATTATGCTCGCCTAACTACATTGTCTCAGATGTTGATATTCCAACGACAATTAATGAGATGATGAGTATTGACGATTAAAGGTAATTTTATTTATGAGCATGCAAATGCTGCTTATGAATTAAATGAGAAAAAATCAGTGATGTTGTATCTCTTATAAAGAAGGCATCGCAGATATAAATAAAATATAAGTGTTATACAGTTTTTAATTAATGATAATTTCTGACCTGTTTGGGAAGGGGGATGACTAAAGTGGCTACTAATATGAAGGGCAATTTATTTGCCGATATGAAATTACCGGTAAAAATCGGTTTAGGTTTCGGAATGATGGTTTTGCTACTTGTAGCAGCTATTTCGATCACGATGTATCAAGTTAATCAGACGCAAAAACTGACTGTTCAAATGGTTGAGCTTCGTGTGCCAACGGCACAGGCCAGTTTGGGTATGCTTAATGGGGTACAGGAATCACTCGCGGGTCTTCGTGGTTGGATGCTTCTGGGTAAACCTGTATTTAAGGACGCTCGTCAAAATGCCTGGAACAAATGGATCGATCCATCACTGGCCACCATGACCGAGAAATCTAAAAACTGGACCAATGCAGAAAATGTAAAACGCCTGGCAGTGATGAAAGTCAGTGTCGAAAAATTCAGACAATATCAAAAAGAAATTGAGGATATTGCGCAGACCATTGATGAAGAGCCAGCGCTCAAAATTCTGTTTGAAGATGCGGCGCCTCGTGCTGTGATTCTAGCGGCAAACATTACCAAAATGATTGACCTTGAGGCGAAGCAGGGTTCGGATGCAACACGTAAAGCGATCCTCTATATGATGGCCGACGTTCGTGGTACCACCGGTCTGGGTCTGGCGGCGATTCGTGCTTATTTGTTATCAGGTGATGAAAAGTTTGTTGCTGAATTTAACAAGTTGTGGTCAAAAAATACCAGACGATTTAAAGACCTTTCTAGTAATTACGCTAACCTGAGTTCAGCGCAGAAAGTGGCCTTTACTGAATTCAAGAAAATACGCGCAGAGTTCGATCCGTTGCCGCCAAAGATGTTTAAGATCAGGGCGAGTGCTGAATATAACGTAGCCAACCATTGGTTGGGTACTAAAGCGGCGCCAGAGGCGGCAAAAATCACCAAAATCCTGGAAGACATGGTAAATAACCAAACCGAATTACTGGATACAGATGCGAACGCGGTAGAAGAACTGGTGACCGAGTTACAGAATCTGGAAGTCAGTTTGCTGGTGATTGGTCTTATTGTTTCTATAGTCCTGATTGTCGTTTTCACCCGTGTTGTTGCAGGTCCTATTGTGCAAATGTCATCGGTAATTAGAGAGATTTCTGTTAACAAGGATTTGACTCTTTCTGTACCTGTAAGAGGTAAGGATGAGATTGGTGAGATGTCATTAGCCTTTAATCAGATGATTCAAGATATTCGCCATGCTTTCTCACTGGTGGTAAACATTGCCGCTGATGTTTCTGATAATTCGGTGGATATGAATAAACGAGCTTCGAGTAATAAAGAACGTTCACAGGGCGAGCTTAAACGTGCGCAGATGTCTGAGAAGGTAATCACCGAGATGGGTGGTACGGCGGGTGAAGTATCAAAAGCTTCGGCTGAGCAGCAAACTGCGGCGAAGGATGCTGGGCGTACTATGGCGCAAATGCAGGCGCAAATGAATGAAGTGGCGGCTTCTGCCGATGAGCAGAATAAGGAAGTTGTCACGACCATGCAACGTATTTCTGAGATGGGTGAAACCGGTGCGAAAGTGGTAGCAACCTCTCAGGAACAGGGCAAGATGGTAGGCAGGGTAACAGCTTCTGTGGATGAAATGACGGCTGCGGTTGCAGATATGCATAAGGCGGTAAGCAAAGCAACGGAATTTGGCGAGGCCTCACTGGGCGCTGCTAAAGAAGGTAGTTTATCGGTAGAGGCGACAGTGGATGGTATGAAGGCGATTGCTGAATCATCCGAACAGATTTCTGAAATCATCGGCGTAATTACAGAAATTGCCGAGCAAACCAACTTGCTGGCTTTGAACGCGGCGATTGAGGCGGCTCGAGCTGGTACGCATGGTAAAGGTTTCGCGGTGGTTGCGGATGAGGTAGGTAAACTCGCGCAACGTTCATCAGAAGCGGCAAAAGAAATTACCCAGTTGATTAAAGATTCGGCGCAACGAGTAGATGAAGGAAGTCGATTGACAGAACAGTCACAGGCATCGTTGGCCAAGATTGATGAAGGTGGTAACGCTAACATGGAAGCGATTCAACAGATTGGCCAAACCGCTGGAACACTGACTGAAAGTAGTCGCGTTGTTCAAAGTATGATGTCTGAACTGAATACTCTGGCTCAACAGATTGGTGAGATGGCGGGTGAGCAGGGTGAACGTCGTAAAGGTGCTGAAGATGCATTGACTAAACTGCAAAGAATGTCCAACGAAATTAACACCCTGGTAAGCCAGGCTGATAAAGGTGGTAACGAGGTGGGCGAACAGATGATGGATATTGTGAGACGTACCAACGTCATGACCGAAATGACAGGGACACAGAGAGCGCGTTCTGAAGCGATTATGAAAATTGCACGAGAATCAGCGGGTTCGGCTATGCAAACCTCTGAGGGTGCTGCGGAAGTTGTGAATATTACTGAATCTCTTCAGAAGAAATCGAAAGACCTTACTACTGAGGCGCAACAGTTCAAGATCTAATCAACTATTAATGTCCGGTATACGAATGTATTGCCGGACATTGATTGATTTTGAATTATCTGGGCTAATTTGGGGGATATAACATGGTTGATGTATTCACATCAGAAGAACAAGAAGAGCTTGAAAAAGAAGGCTTAATGCAGCTGGTAGGTTTTGAGGTAGGTAAAGAAATATTTGGTGTAGATATTTTAATGGTCAGAGAAATCATTAGATCTGCACCCATAACACCAGTGCCTAATTCACCGGAGTTTGTAGAAGGCGTGATTAATCTACGCGGTGATATTATTCCAGTCATCGATTTACGCAAAAGATTGAATCTCTTTACCGAAGAGATGCAGAAAAAAAACTGGATTCTTATTCTGGACATTGAGGGTAGTGTTACCGGTTTTGTCGTTGATATGGTCGACGAAGTGTTAAAAATTGATGAGAGCACTATCGAACCAGCACCAGAAATTGTACTTGCTGGTCTTGAAAGTCAGTACATTCGTGGTGTAGTTGAAGTGGCTGGTAAGCGCCTAATGATTCTGCTTAATTTCGATAGTATATTGCTGGCAAATGAAATAAAAGAATTAAAAGAAAGTAGGGCTGCAAAATAATAATCAATGATGTTGAAACAAATAATATGGGCAAGGTACTAGAGTGATGAATAAACAGGTGCTAATTGTTGATGATTCATCAATGATGCGAAAACTGATAACTAGGACATTGACTTCGATAGATTGCGATATTGTTGGTCAGGCCAGTAATGGTGCAGAAGCAGTAGAGTTATATAAAGAGTTAAAGCCTGACCTTGTGACCATGGATATAACAATGCGTGGTATGGATGGTTTTGAAACTGCAAGGGCAATTATAGAGTTTGATGATCAGGCAAAGATTTTATTTTTGTCTAATCTTGATGACGATAAATATAGGGAAACTGTAGCTGAAGTGGGTGGTGTAGGCATGGCCAAAAAGCATCATGCAGAAGAAATAGAAATGCTGATTAAAGCAATAGATGAATGAGATGAATGTTTTCTGTCCTTGTGTATTTAAGATGATGGACGAATATTTCGTAGCAGGTATTACCAAAGTAGGAATAAATAATGAGTGATGTAGATATAAGTTTGCTTCCAGATTATTTGGTAGAAGCGGCGGAGCATCTTGAAGAAATGGAGTCGCTGCTTTTGAAGTTGGCGGATGAACCTGATAATGTTGAAGTATTGGATGAAATATTTCGTCCTATACACAGCATTAAAGGTGCTGCTCAATTTATAGGTTTAGAGCGCTCGTCACATCTTGCACATCGATTAGAAGATTTACTTGATTTGCTTCGTAAAGGTGAGCGCCCATCTAGTCCTGCTGTGGTTGAATTACTTATAGCAGCACGCGATTTAATTGTTACCCTGGCTGATGAGCTGGAGAGTTCGCAGACAGAAATCTCATCAGTTGATGAGATGGTTGATCAGATAACAGCAGAAATTGAAGGCGGTGTAGCAGCAGATGGTATTGACGATATCGAAGATGAATCTGTTCAAATAGATATATCAACCACTACTGGTGGTTATGATGAAGAATATGATCAGGAATTGTTTGGTATATTTGTTGAAAATTTACGTGAGAAAATTAATTTAGTTCGCAACGAGATAGCCGAGCTTGAAGGCTCTTCTGATAAAGAGGCATTGCTGGAACGTTGCACTGAAGTTATTCGAAGTCTTCACTCTGCGGCAAATTATATGGGTTATGAAGAGCTAACCCGTATTTACAGTAACTGCCTGGAAGATATTGCCGCAGTGCAGGAAGCATTATCTAGTAATGAAACAATACCATATGATTTTATGGATGGTTATCTGTTAGAAATAACGGCGCTTTTTCCTCAGTTGGCTGAAGTTGCTTCTATTGCAATGAATGAAGAGAGTAGTCAATCATCAGATTTTGAAACAGAAGTTAAAGTGGAAGTTGATGTTTCGCCTAAACAAGATACTTTTGATGAAGATGATGGTGCTCTAGATGTAAGCATGCTTCCAGATTATTTGGTAGAAGCAACTGAACATCTTGAAGAGATGGAGTCACTGCTTTTGAAATTAGCGGATGAACCCGAAAATATTGAGGTGCTGGATGAAATATTCCGTCCAATACACAGTATCAAAGGTGCTGCGCAGTTTATAGGTCTGGATCGATCTTCACGGCTTGCTCATCGTTTAGAAGATTTGCTTGATTTATTACGTAAAGGTGAGCGGCCTTCTAGTCCGGCTATTGTTGATCTGCTTATTTCAGCGCGTGATTTAATCGTAAAGCTGGCTGATGAGCTGGAAAATTCTCAGGCCGAACTTTCATCAGTTGATGATATGGTTGATCAAATAACAGCAGAAATTGAGGCTGATGTTTTAGCTGATAGTGTTGATTTGCCTAAAGACTTGCCTGATCAAATAAATGTAGCTAGTACTACTTATAACGAAGAAAATGATCAAGAATTGTTTGGTATATTTGTTGAAAATTTACGTGAGAAAATTGATTTAGTTCGTACTCAGGTAGCCGAGTTAGAGAACTCGCCTGATAAAGTGGCATTACTTGACCGATGTGCAGAAAGTATTCAGTTGCTTTACTCGGCCGCGAATTATATGGGTTATGAAGAGCTCACCAGAATTTATAGCAACTGCCTGCAAGACATAGTTACAGTACAGCAAGCATTGGCCAATAATGAAGATATACCTTATGACTTTATGAATGGTTATCTGTTAGAAATAACGGCGCTTTTCCCTCAGCTAGCAGAAATGCCAACTGTTGCTGAAGCAAATAAACCCCATAAGGAAGAGTCTACAAATGCTGATAGTTATCAAGTAGATGTGGGGCAAACACCGGAAGAAATTCTATCTGAAAAACTAGGTAAAGCGCTTGATGCAGCTGCTTCGAATTCGGAAGAGGCAGAGTATGAGTTATTGCATGGTGTATTTGAAGAAATGATTTCTGAACAAGGTGATCAACAGGTTGAGAATGAATCTGATGTTGTTGTTAGTAATAAGCCTGAGACTAAAGCTGTAGCTACTAAAGCTGTAGCTACTAAAGCCAAACCGGCTAAAGAAAAAACAAAGGTGAGCACCAAAGATGGTGCAGATAAAGTGGCAAAAGTCACAAATAAGAAACAGCAGCCGAAAATATCTGAGGAAGATAAACAGCTTAAACCTGAGAATGGTAGACGTACTGCTGATCGCAGAAGCAGTGAGACTTCTGCTGTTAAGAAAAGTGTCCGTGTTGAAGCCGAGAAGATTGACTCACTAATTAATCAGGTTGGCGAGCTTGTTGTCGATAGGGCTTATTTCTTCCAGTTGTTTGATGATATGCGCGGTTTACAGCAACATTTAAAAGATGATATCGGTTTAGATCAGAAAGAAATGAAGGAGATTAGAGCCTTTACCTATCGAATGAGTGAGGCAATTGCATCATTGAGTCGTACTTCTAATGATTTGCAAGAAGGTGTGATGAAAGTGCGTATGTTGCCAATCTCACAGCTATTTAATCGATACCCAAGATTAGTGCATGATCTGACACGAAATAATAATAAAAAGGTTAATTTGAAAGTTGAGGGTGAAGATACAGAACTCGACAAAATGGTGGTAGAAAAATTATCTGACCCACTGATTCATGTTATTCGAAATGCTGTAGATCACGGTATCGAGGATAGCAGTGATAGAGTTAGTGCAGGCAAAGCTAAGATAGCGACACTTTTCTTAAAGTCTTACCATGAGAGTAATCAGGTTGTTGTAGAAGTGACCGATGATGGCCGTGGGATTGATCCTGTTAGGATAAAAGAAAAGGCGATAGAGAAAGGTATCGTTTCTAAAAATGAGGCTAACAGAATGTTGCCACAGGAGATTGTTCGATTAATAACGGCTCCTGGTTTTTCAACAGCGGACGAGATAACGGATACCTCAGGCCGTGGTGTTGGCATGGATGTGGTTAGGAAAAATATCGAAAAGCTTAATGGCACATTAGACATAGATTCAGTACCAGGAAAGGGTACAACTATACGATTGAAAATTCCATTGACCCTTGCCATCATACCTGCTCATCTGGTGCGTGTAAGTGGCAATATGTATACCATCCCTCTGGCTAATATTGAAGAAACACTAAGAATTGAAAGAAGTGATTCAACGATAATTGAAGGTACTGAAGTTATATATTTAAGAGGCAAGACCTTGCCAATTATCCATTTAACTAATTTATTTTCTACTGACAGTCATTCTAGTGATCAGGAAAATCTGTTTGTTGTAGTCGTTAATACGGGTACACAAAAAATAGGTCTGGTAGTTGATGAATTGCTAGGCCAGGAAGAAGTTGTAATTAAGCCTCTGGTTGATTATTTACGCGATAAGAGCGGTTTTTCTGGAGCGACGATTATTGGTGATGGCAGTATTTCACTTATTCTTGATATTTATGAGATTGCACAAATGACCTCAAATAAACAAATTATGCGGCAGCATAAAATAATTTCAGATAGAAAGTCGGCAAGTTCTAATTAGGTAATGAGATAGCTTTTATAAGCCATACAAAAATATAACGGATAGCCTTTTTCATTTAGGCAAGCTATCTAGTTTAAAACACGGGGAGTGATTGTGGGAGATAAGATAAAAGTTCTGATTGTTGATGATGCCACTTTTATGGTCAAGGCAATACGCGAAATATTAGAATCAGATACTGAAATTGAGGTTGTTGGTACCGCAAAGAATGGTCTTGAGGCTCTTAAGTTGATTAAGGAACTTAGGCCAGATGTAATTACCTTAGATGTCGATATGCCAGTAATGGATGGCCTTAAAACAGTCCGTCATATAATGATCGAATCACCTGTTCCCGTGGTGATGTTGAGTTCACTTTCTGAACATGGTGATATTACCTTTGAAGCAATACGTTTAGGTGTGGTTGATTTTTTACCCAAGCCATCAGGTGCGATATCACAAGATATTCATGATGTTAGGCAGCAGGTAATTGATCGTGTGAAAATTGCAGCTTCGGTGACCATGAAAAACATTCATCGAGTAAAACTTAATGGTGCAAACGTGCAGGATGATCTTTCTGATCGTTATGGCTATCGCGAAATGGAATATATAGTCACCATAGGTACAACCCTGGGTGGTCCTAATACAGTTATTAATTTAATGACTATGCTGCCCGCATCTCTGCCAGTTACTATTGTTGTGATACAGGAAATAGCGCCAAAAATATTACCTTCATTTGCCAAACAATTTGCTGAACAAACGCCCTGGCGAGTAGAGGCCGGTGAATCAGGTAAGGAACTAGAGCAGGGTGTTTGTTATATTTGCTCTAATGAAACGCCGCTACAGATAGAGCGTGATGCTAAAAATAAAATCACATTACTAACGCAAGCTGGTGACGAGCAGCCTTTAAATGCTCTGTTTACATCAGCATCCGGTATCTTTGGTGCTAATACAATAGGTGTTTTACTGACGGGCATAGGTGATGATGGAACGGAAGGTTTTTCAACTATAAGGAGCAACGAAGGTGTCACTATTGCTCAGAGTACTGACACATGTGTTTATCCCAATTTGACACAGTGTGCAATTGAGGACGGTAATGTAGATTTTATTGTTGATGCAGATGAACTGGCTAAAAAGATAAAGTCAGTCGTTCTTGCAGATCAATAATTGATGGCGTTTTTAAATATGATAGTCAAGCTAGACTTCGTTACATTGATATTTGATTTAAATATGGTTGAGATTTAATTAATGTTTATCAGTTGTGACAAGTGCAATACAAAGTACAAAGTTGATGAAGCTGTCTTCAAGAAACCGACTTTACGAGTCAAGTGCTCTAAGTGTAAACATGTGTTTACAGCATACAAAATACCACAGGAACAAGATGATGTGCCTTTTGTACTAGAGGAGGCAGGTGATGAAGTAAAAGTAGCTGCTCAAGAGTGTAAGGTAATCTGTGTGTGCAATCAAAAAGGTGGTGTCGCTAAAACCTCTACCTGTCTAAACCTGGCTAGTTCGTTATCGATAAAAGGTAAGCGAGTTTTATTAATTGATTTTGATGTGCAGGCTAATCTTTCATTATTACTACGCTGTAAAAACAAAAAATCATTTTTTGAAGCCATGGATACTGATGGTGGTGATTTAACCAAAGCCATTGTAAAAACCAAACATGGGTTATGGCTGTTACCTTCTAATAGCAGAATGGCGTTAGCATCAAAAAAATATCTTAATCAGGAAAATTTTGAATATTTGCTAAGAGAAAAACTGGCAAGGATTAAAAAGGTTTTTGATTATATAATCATTGATACACCACCTTCTGGTGATTTTTATACCCTAAACGCTTTATTAGCTTCGGATCTCGCTATTATCCCGACACAGTGTGATTACCTTTCGATGAATGGTGTTAGTCATATTGTAAAAATGATTAATGTAATTAAAAATAAAACAAAGCATAAGCTTGATTACAGGGGCTTAGCAACACTATACACTCCTACAAATACTGTGGAAAAGGTTGTCTATGAAAAATTAAAGACACAGTTAGCTGGGAAAATGTTTAATACAGTAATACATAGAGACAGTAGTTTACAGGAGTCTCACATTGCAAGATTACCCGTGCTTGAATATGACGAGAGCAGTCAAGCAGGTCAGCAGTATCTGGAGTTAGCAGATGAGTTACTAGGGATTTAATTAATATGCGTTTACACGAAAATACATCACCGCTAGAAAATAATACATGGCTTTTAGGTGCCATTGCATTTATTTCGATGTGTATATTATGGTGGGGTTTGGTTGAATTTTACGATATCAACGAAAAAGTGTTTCCTGGTCCTGTTGTAGTGTTTAAAAGTTTTTGGCTACTACTTTTAGATGGCAGTTTACTGAAGCATACAGTTGCAAGTTTGTACCGAGTCACCGTCGGTTTTTATTTGGCCGCGGCACTTGGGATTCCTCTAGGTATATTTATTGGACGCGTTACGCTGGCAAGGAATTTACTGAATCCAGTTATTCAATTTTTAAGACCGATTTCACCTCTGGCCTGGATCCCATTGGCCATGTTGTGGTTTGGCATTGGTGATAAGCCTGCCATTTTCCTGATATTTCTGGCCTGTTTTTTCCCTCTTGTAGTTTCTACTACTATAGCGGTTGTCTCGATCAATAAAGTCTACTTTCAGGTAGCTTCTAATTTTAATTTTAATCATATCGAAAACTTGTTTAAAGTTATTGTTCCAGCAATTATTCCAGATCTGGTAACAGCGTTACGCTTAACAGTATCGATTGCCTGGCTGGTTGTTGTCGCGGCAGAAATGATTGCTGTGCAATCTGGTCTTGGTTTTTTGATACTGGATTCACGAAACGCCTTGCGCATGGATTACGTTATGGTGGGTATGATCGTTATAGGTATGATTGGATTGCTGCTTGATTTTGTCGTCAGACTACTGGGCAATGGTAAGGCTTCTGTCTGGAAGCAAGTAACTTAGTGGGTGATGTGAAATATGGCTTATATCGAATTAATTAATTTAAGGAAAGAGTATGTCGAAAGGAGGACACACCATCGCAGTAAAGAAGATCATGAAGATAAGGGCGATAAACTGGTTGCACTTGATGGTATTGATCTTGAGTTTAAGGAAGGTGAGCTGGTCTGTGTTCTAGGCCCTTCTGGTTGTGGTAAATCCACCATGTTGCGTTTGATTGCAGGTTTTGAAAAGCCAACATCGGGCAAAGTGTTGATCCAGGGTTCTGAAATTAGAAACCCATGTCCCGAAAGTGTTTTTGTATTTCAGCAAGATGGTCTATTACCGTGGATGACCGTTTGGGAAAACATGGAGTTGGGCTTGAATCATATGGATAACGAAGAAGAAAAAAATGACAGGATTAATGAATATATCGAGCTGGTTGAGTTAGTTGGGTTTGAAGATAACTACCCCTATCAATTATCAGGTGGTATGAAGCGTAGGGCAGAGTTGGGTCGTGCCCTGGTGGTAAATCCTGAGATGTTAATGATGGATGAACCGTTTACAGGTCTGGACTTTCTTACTCATATGAAAATGCGCGAGGAAGTGGTAAATATGCATGAATTCATTGGTAAAACCATGATTATGATCACTCACTTTATTGATGATGCTTTGACCATGGCTGATCGTGTTATTGTTTTGAGTGAGAGACCGACAAAAGTTAAAATGATACGTGAACTTAATGTTCAACGTCCTCGTAATATTGAAAAAGATCCTGTGCTACGTGAATTGCGAGATGAAATATATCTAATGCTAGGTGTCAGTTATGTCGTTTAAGGGGGTATTCAGTATAAAGTCTTTATTGCATAGTCTTAAATATAGCTCAACAGTTCGCGTCGGTATAATTATAACACTCTGGCTTGTTGTTATCGTCGCGGCACATAACGAACTTAATATAGAAAAACAACATCGCAAACAAATTACGATGGGCTATATGCCCGTGGTTACAAATTTGGCTTCCCCTATACTTGATTATGTTAGTCGTGAGGGTGATGGTCTTCGTTTCAAAGCGCTTAAGTTTTCCTCTTTTGCTGAGATGGCGGAATCACTACGCAATGGTCAGATTGATGCGGCTTTCATTATTGCACCGTTGGCTATTGAGTTAAGGCAGCAGGGTGAAGATGTCAAAGTAGTCTACATTGGTAACCGTCATGAAAGTACGCTGGTGGCCAGGAAAGATCTTAATGTTAAGAGTCTTCATGACCTAATTGGAAAGACGGTCGCCGTGCCAATGCGATACTCTGGACACAATCTGAGTATCTTGCAGCTAATTGAAGAAAATGGGCTTCAAGGCCAAATCAATGTCGTGGAAATGAATCCACCTGACATGGCTTCGGCACTGTCTACGGGTTCACTTGATGCATATTACGTTGGTGAACCTTTTGCGGCCAGCACGCTGCAAAGCGGTGAATCTGAGCTGGTGTTCTATGTAGAAGATGTCTGGAACGAATTTATCTGTAATTTGGTCTTGGTTAGGCAAGACTGGATTGATAAAGATCCTGATGGGGTCAAAGCACTGGTTGATGGCGCTGTTCGCTCGGGTCTTTGGGCACGAAAGAATTCGAAACAAGCGGCTGAAATTGCTTCAATGTATTGGAATCAAGCGGTAGATTTGGTTGAGTATGCTTTGACGACACCCAAGGATCGAATATTGTTCGATAAATATGTGCCAAAAGAAGATGAGATGCAGTACATGGCGGACATGATGCAAAAGTATGGGCTTATCAAGAATAATGACGTTACAGGTTTGATATACGACAAGTTTGCACTCGAGGTAGACCTTGAAAATATTGAAGGACCTGACTCAATTATGAGTGTTAAGTAACTGCTTACTAGTTGAACTATTTATAGCTAAAAAAAGCCCGCCAATGAATTTCATTGACGGGCTTTTTAGTTGTTGCTTAAGCAGAAAAAATACTATCTAAATCCACCTGCATTGGCTTCATCTGAATATTTTGTATCCATTACAACAATGTGTTCTTTCAACCAGTCAATACCCAGTCTAGAAACCTTGGGTACCGCAAAAATGGCCATGCCGTTATTAGCTTCATTTTGAAATTCGGTTATTTTATCCACAAAAGCAACATGGGCTCTTTTCTGACTATCAATGCCAGAATAGCGGACTTGTTCAAGCATTCTTTCTTCTTCACCAAAATGATATTTTGTGTAGTCAACCAGCTCTGTAATGAATTTAGCAAGTACATCTTCATCTGTACCCGTTTTCATTGCTTCGTGCATTTGATTCATGATATCAAACAATTTTTTGTGATGGTTGTCCATAGCAAGAACGCTTACGCTATATTCATCACTCCAGTTAAATAAGGCCATTGTGTATAACTCCAAAAAAAGTGTAGTTTATATTAGTCGGATTTTGTCAGCATTTGATAGAGGCATAAATCGACTTATGCTTGAGTACAGTTTAGATCAAATATATAAAAAAGACTCATTCTCAATTAAAATAATAACAAATAATCTAAAAGAGTCATTTTCTATCCATCATTAATATAAGTAAGCTATATTAATGATGTTTAATTTATCTGTTGATAAGCTATATTATTGCATTAGCCGGTTAAATATCTTACGTACTTTAAATAGGGTGAAAATATGAAAATTGATATTGAAGTACGTCAAGGTCTGCAGCGTTGTTTAACTATTGTGCTTGAAGATGAGCATTATAAGCAGCGCGTGCTCGAACAATCGAAGATAATTGATAATGCTATAAAAACTAAGGTTATTATGGCGAGTAAAAATATTGTCCAGACGTTGGATCAGCAATTTGATGTGAATGTCCGTGAACAAATATTTCATAATTTAATGACTAGTAATTTTGCAGAAGCCGCTAGCCAATCTGAATTGATAATTGCGGGAATTCCTAATTTTGAAATTGTCGAGATTGCGTCTGGTAATGGATTTATCTACAAGGCTATTTTTGAAATTTATCCAACGGTAGAACTACCTAAATTGGAAACATACAACTTCACTCAGTTAGTGGCACAAGTGGCCGAAGAAGACGTGGATCGCACACTTTCTGTTTTGCGTCGACAACAGGCTGAATGGTGTTCTGTTGATCGACCAGCGCGAGCAGGAGATAGCGTGATTATCAATTGTTATGCCAAAGTCGGAGAGCGAGTTTTTGATGGTAAGTCCATGAGAGTAGAGTTAACTGATGATGTGGTGACTGGTTTTGAGAAAGCCCTTGTCGGCGTTGTTGTTGGTGAGAAATTGCCTATAGAAATTAATTTTTCAGCGGATCATTATCAAGCTGATGTTGCGGGTAAAGCAGTTGTTTTTGATGTTGAAGTTTTACAAATTGAAGCTTTAGTCTTACCCGAACTTGATGCTGATTTCATCAGAAGCAGTGGTATAGAGAGTGGTGAAATAGCGGCTATGCGCTCTGTGATTCGACGAAATATGGATACGCATCTCCAGAAAACCATCCGTCTAAAAAATACACTAACAATCTTTTCTGAAATTCTTAAAGATAATCCCATAGACTCACCGCAGCCATTGATTGAAGAAGAACTAAAACGCCTAACTTGTGACCCCTGTGAGGAGGTTGAAGGTGTTGAAAGCTTTAAACACGATATAGATCCCGCCATGTTTACAGATCTTGCTTATACCCGCGTTGCCAGAAGTTTGCTGGTGGATGAACTGGCTAAGGTTAAGGGTGTTGTCTTAGATGAACAAGAGGTAAGGGCGAGAGTTGAAGATTTGGTTGCAGAATACCCGCAAAAAGAAAAAATTATTGACTGGTTTTATGGCAATAAAGTCCGTTTAGCTGGCATCAAATCAGATGTTTTAGGCGAGCAAGTGGCTGATCTGATTTTAAAAAACACGCAACCAACAATAATACAAACTAGCTACGCTGCGATGATGAATTTTGGTGGCAACAAGAAATAGAAAATTTATTCGAAAGCGAGTTTTATATGTGACGATCGAATTAAATAGATTGAAAAATTAGATGGATACCAATTAGCGTCATAAGAAAAATAAAAGTTTCTTTGAGTATTTTGTCATCAATATAACGCGCTACACGAGGGCCGATTTGACCTCCGATTAGTGTTCCCAGTCCGCCCCATAATAAGTAATTAACTTCAACAGATTCTTCCATTAACGACCAATGTAAACCAGCAGCAACGGTTGCCAGTAAAAACATCATTGGAATGATGGTTGCGACACAACGTCTCATGCTTAGTTTTAACTGGCTGCGCATAGCAGGTATTAACCATTCGCCAATACCCAGAGATAAAAACCCCATGATAAAACCAAAAAAACCTGGTATAGGTAATAGCCGGTTAACTTTTTCCTGGTTAAATTTATAATTATCTCGTTCTTCATCTGTTTGATCCTGACTGGCAACAAATAACAGAGCGAGTGTCATTGCCATAATGCCTAATGCCATTTGCACAGGTTGCTGGGGTAAATTTACGGTAATATAACTGCCAATAATAACGCCAGGTAAAGCGGCTGCAAAAAAGATCAGAGCTAATTTTTTATCGACCATTTTTGTTCTTAAAAAAGCGAAAGAGCCACTGCCCATACCAACTACCTGTATTAATAGTGATGTTGCTATAGCTGCCTGTGGTGATAATCCATAGGCAAGGATTAACAGGGGAGTCCATAAAATGCCTCCACCAATGCCAATAGTCATTGCGGCAGTAGAGAAGAGTAGCCCTGCTAAAATAAGTCCTAGTTCTTCAATCATTCTTTTATATCTGTTTCTAGAAGATTGAATGAATCAATGAACATGCGTAATGAGTCGAGTTCATGTCTGATTAGGGTTATCTGTTTGGTGCTATCTGTAGCGTCATCATCCAGGGTTTTGGCTAGTTCATCTATTCGAGATTCTATGGTATTTATCATGCCTGCGGTTGATGAGGCAATTTCCTGAAAATTACTGGTTAGCTCATTAATGACTATACCTAACTGACCAACTTCATCGTGTGTTTCAATATTTATTACCTGGCTTAGATCACCGTCATTAATGAGTTCAGCTGTATCCAGAGTTCTTTGCAAAGGTCGAGTGATATTTTTAACAAACATCATCATTACGATAGCCATAACAATCGTAAGCACACCAAACATGACTACAATTTTGTTTCTTAAGTCAGAAAGTGCAGCAGATTCGTTATCTGGAGTAAGATTTACAATTTCATTAATGACCGTTGGGCTTGCGCAGATTTCCTGTTGCAAACCAGGTTTACTCATTTCAAAATAGAACTCGACACCAATCATCATGGCTGCTATTGCAATCAGCAGAAAATAGTTGAGCAGAATTGTTTCTAATTTTTGAGTTTGTTTCATTTAGTGGTTTTGCTAGTTAGTCATCAGCTAATATTTCAGAAAAATATTTCTTTAGAGCTATTATATCGTCTTCATAGACGTTGATAAATTTAACACCAATATCGTAGCCATTGTTATCGGTAGAGGCTTTCACCCATATCACTTCTGCAATAACAGTTAATATATCTGCTTTTTCCAGTTCATGATTCAGGATTGTTTTAAGTGCTTTACGATGACGATGCCAACCATTGATTTTCATATCAAGGCTGAGCATTTTACCTGGCTCATATTGGGTTGGGGATGTGAAGCATATTCCATGTTCGGCAATATCTAGAGTTGTACCTTGTTCTAAAGAATTATCAGACAGGGGGTACTCAATTTTTTTTATTTCTATCTGAACTTGTTTGGGAATTCGAGTGCATTCTCTTTCGGTAAGATTTTTATTTTTATTAGGCATATCACTATTTCGGGAGATCCCGCTCTTTATAAACCTTGGTTAAGGTAGGGTTTCGTTAGAATTTAGTTTGGTATGCATTTAAATTAACAATAATGACGTTATTGCTTGATTATAAGTGATAAATATCTGAATTTCAGGGTAAGTTTGTACTGATCGACTATAATTGATTTACTTATAGGCTGCAGGTAATGCCTTTTATATGTATAACTGACACCGCTAGGATGTTTTGTTTCAAAGCTGTGAACTAATATTTGTATCTCATTGTTATGGAAGGAGAAGTTAAGGCTAAAAAATTATGAAAAGTGCGAAAGACTATAATTCAAAAAATGAGACTGTAGACTCTATCTCTGACGAGCCTGCAGCGCTATCCAGTGCCGATCAAGCACTGGATGAGTTATATGCGCTTTTGGCTGAATCTTCTTCTGAGATTGATACCGAAGACGAGAGTGAAGTCTCTGTTCTGGAAAAAGTACAGGCTATGTACAGTAGCTCTGATGAGTTAGAAATAGAGGATGCATCAAAGACTGAAAGTGTTTCAATTATGGAAGAGCTGGAAGCTATGTACGGTAGCTCAAATGAAACCATTATTGATGGGGAGAGTTCTTCCGATGATACGGTGAGCGAAGCAGTCTCAATTATGGATGAGTTGGAAGCCATGTACGGTGACTTAGTTGAACCAGCAACAGGTAATGAATCAGAAAAACTAGCAGCTCTGCAGTCAGCAGGAGCTTCTTATGAAGAAGATATTGATAGTTTGCTGGCTCTCAATAATTTGACAGATGCTGTATCTGAATCGACTTCACATGAAATAGATGACTCAAGTGATATTAGTTCTAGTGCTAATTATGACTATTTATTTGAAAATCGTAAATCAGTTCTAGATGAATTACAAAATCTGCTCCAATCAAGTGTTGAGGAATTGAAAGCAAAAGTGGGTAACCATATAAGTCAATCTACACTTACACTGGATATGGAATATCCAACACGCAATGAGTTAATAAATCTTCTTGAAGAAAAACTCAGGCAACTTAGGCTGATTTCAGATGCTTCAGGAAATTTTACTTTCGATGAAGGCGCTGTTGTACTCGATGAATTGAGTGCTCTGATGACTGAAACGGGGAGTCGTACAAGTGCAGCTAGCTCGTATACCCCTTCAGATCAAACCAGTGCTTTAGTTGGTGATGATGATATCAATATACCGGATGATGTTGATGATTATGTCGCATATATAAACGCAAAATATAAAAATGCTGCTAACAATGAAGTTATTGCAGGAAATACTGTTCCTGATGAGTTTGTGAGTCAGCAGCCAGACACAAGTAGTATAGATAATTCAGAACTAACACAAGATGTTTTATCTGTTTTTGAAGATGATGAAAAAATCAATACAGATTTGGGCTCGGATGAATTGGATGTGTATTTGGCAGACTCATCTGAGTATCTGACCAATGATATGGTTAGCTCAGTCGATGTTGATGCAAATGGTTTGGCGCAAGATGTTGAATATAATGAATTATCAGCCGAGCCAGATAGCTCCTTAAGTGCACTTGATCAACTTGAAAAGATGATGGCTGAAACAACCATCTCAGAAAATGATGCGGCCAGTGAAGGTGTATCTAGTTTTGACAATGATTCTGTGACTCAGCAAGTCTCGTCTTATTTATCTAATAATGATGAAGAAAATGAAGCCGAACCAGCCAAATTCGAGCACGACACTACAGTTGACTCAGAACTGGCAGAATATGTTTCATCTATTTCCGGCGATGATGAAAAAACCGATGCCGATTCGGAACCAGATGAACTGGATGCGTATTTAGCAGCGCCCTCTGAATACCTGACTAATGATGTGACTAGCCCTGTCGATGCCGATATAAATAGTTCAGTAGAAGAAATTAAAAATGATGAGGCATCAACCGAGTCTGATAATGAGCTAAGTGCACTTGATCAGCTCGAAGAAATGTTGGCTGAAACAACCTCATCAGAAAATGATGTGCTTAGTGAAGACATATCAGGTAATGATTCAGTGAGTCAGCAAGAATTATCTGAGTCAAACGATAGAATACACCCTGCAGAGGCATATAGAGATAGACTAAAACATAAAACTTTGGTCGATGAAACCTATCTGCCAGATACGATAGAAGCTAAAAAATCGTCACCGGTCGGCAGTATCCTGTTAATCGTGGCCGTTGTTGTCGGTGTTATATTTTTCTGGAATTTATTTGGTGGTGGAGACGATCGATTTGATCGTTTGCAATCTGATCCGGTCAAATTGGCAGAGAATGAGATTTCGCTAGAGCTAGAGGCTCAAGTAAAAGCAGATGCACAAGAATTAGCAGACGCTCGTGCAGAAGCAGAAGCTCGGGCACAAGCTGAAGCTGAAGCTGAAGCAGAGG
>JBEQLM010000300.1:0-2341 GCA_040325975.1 Gammaproteobacteria bacterium
GTCTTCCATATTTTCAACCACGATATCGCAATTACCTTCTGGTGTCACCAGTTCCAGTTTGTCACCAACACTGAATTTGTTTTTCACATCTATCTCGGCGATACCGGTCGCCGCATCATAAGACAAAACCTCACCGACAAAATTCTGCTGACGACTCTTTGAATGGCTGTCCATGTAGTTTTGATAATCGTGGGTATGGTGGCGCTCGAAGAAACCATCGGTATAACCCCGGTTGGCCAGATTTTCCAAATCACCCAGCAAGGCCGGATTAAATTCTTCACCGCGTTCAGCCGCATCAATCGCCAAACGATAAGCCTGTGTGGTGCGTGCCACATAATAATGAGATTTGGTACGGCCTTCGATCTTCAGGCAATCAACACCAATATCAACCAGTTTCTTCACATGTTCAATCGCGCGCAAATCTTTGGAGTTCATAATATACGTGCCGTGCTCGTCTTCCATAATCGGCATCTGCTCACCGGGACGACCTTTTTCTTCCAGCAAATAAACCTCATCTGCACCCTGAGTACGAACCCCATCACCAATCTCAGATGAACTCATTTCAGGTGAACAGCCCGTGCCACAGGATGATTCAGGCACAGGTTTATATACGCCTTCTGCATTTTCTTCGGCGGGCGTGGCTTTGTAATCCCAGCGACAGGAGTTAGTACAGGTGCCCTGATTTGGATCGCGGTGATTAAAATAACCCGATAACAAACAGCGACCAGAATAAGCAATACACAAGGCACCGTGAACAAATACTTCCAGCTCAACGTCGGGACATTCCTGACGAATTTCAGCGACCTCATCCAGCGATAATTCACGCGATAAAATAATACGCTCGATACCTTCACGCTGCCAGAACTTCACCGCGGCATAATTCACCGTATTGGCCTGCACTGAAAGATGCACAGGCATCTCCGGCCATTTTTCGCGCACCATCATAATCAGACCGGGGTCGGCCATAATCAGCGCATCCGGTTTCATTTCGATCACTGGTGCCAGATCAGCCAGATAGGTTTTCACCTTGCTGTTGTGCGGCATCAGATTAGAGGTGAGGAAAAATTTCTTGCCCAGATCGTGCGCTTCCTGGATACCAATAGCGAGATTTTCATCTTTAAAATCGTTGTTGCGCACGCGCAGGCTGTAACGCGGCTGACCGGCGTAAACCGCATCTGCGCCGTATGCGAAGGCATAACGCATATTTCTGATGGTGCCCGCAGGGCTGAGTAATTCTGTTTTCTTAGCTGTTTTCATGGCGCGCATTCTACCACCAGAACCCCCTGAAAGCGCATGCAGTGCATGTGGATATGCCTGCCATCATCCCCCGCTACACTGTATAATTCGCCTTCCTGAAAACTTATAAAGATAGAGTCATGCCATTAATTCGTCCATTTGCCGGTTTACGCCCTGTTCCAGAACGCGCTGAAGAAGTTGTTGCGCCTCCTTATGATGTACTGAATTCCGCTGAAGCGCGTGAACGTGCCAATGGCAAACCCTGGAGCTTTCTGCATATTTCCAAGGCTGAGATCGATCTTCCTGAAGACACCGACCCTTACGATCCTGCGGTTTACGCCAAATCTGCCGAGAACCTGCAAAAAATGCTGGACGAAGGTATTCTGATTCGCGAAGACAAAGACTGCTATTACGCCTACCGCCTGATCATGGATGGCCACTCACAGATCGGTCTGGTCGCCGCCGCCTCAGTCGCTGATTACGATACCAACCGTGTTCGCAAGCACGAGTACACCCGCCCGGTAAAAGAAGACGACCGCGTTCGCCAGATCGAAGCGCTAAATGCACAAACCGGCCCGGTATTGCTGGCCTATAAATCACAGGCTGATATGGACAACATTCTGGCCGATGTCGCCAAGACCGAACCACTGGTCGACGTGACTGCTGACGACGGCGTGCAACACACCTTCTGGGTGATCAATGACGACGCCACCATCGCAAAAATCAGTGCCGGTTTCGATGCCATGAATGCGATTTACATCGCCGACGGCCACCACCGCTCTGCTTCGGCTTCGCGTGTTGCCAAAACTAAAGGCGGCGACGGCAACCAGAACAGCGACTACTTCCTGTCGGTGATCTACCCGCACAACCAGATGAAGATTCTGGACTACAACCGCGTGGTTAAAGACCTGAACGGTTTGAGCAAAGATGAATTACTAAAAAGCCTTGAAGGTAAGTTTGAAGTAAAAGCAGAAAGCTCCGCAGTTTCACCCAGCAAGCCTACCGAGTTCGGTATGTATCTTGATGGTCAGTGGTACCGCTTAAATATCAATGCTGATTTAATTCCTAACGATCCTGTTAAGTCACTAGATGTTAGTTTACTGGC
>JBEQLM010000301.1:0-2336 GCA_040325975.1 Gammaproteobacteria bacterium
GAGGTAAAACTTCACGGATTTTCTTTTCGGGAACACCAGATTCTTCCAGCTCATTTCGTGCTTCTACTTCGGTCTTACCCATCATTAAAGCACGGGTTTGTGCCAGAAAGTTAGACAATAAAACACTATGCTGTATACCCAAAGGGTCTTTGCTCCTGACTGGAATCAGAAAATCAGCGGGCACAGGCTTGGTACCCTGGTGCAATAACTGAAAAAAAGCATGCTGGCAGTTACTGCCCGTTTCACCCCAAATAATGGGGCCAGTGAGATAATCGACACGCTCACCTTCACGCGTAATAGTTTTGCCATTACTCTCCATGTCCAGCTGTTGCAGATGCGCGGGCAGCCGACGCAAATACTGGTTATAAGCCATGACCGCATGACTTTGCGCATCAAAGAAGTTGTTATACCAGACTCCCAGCAAAGCCAGAATCATCGGTATGTTTTTTTCAATCGGCGTATTCTTAAAATGCTCATCCATAGCATAGGCACCATCGAGCAATTCTTCGAAGTGATCCATACCCAGATACAATACAATGGGTAAACCAACAGCTGACCAAAGCGAATAGCGGCCACCTACCCAGTCCCAAAATTCAAAAATATTCTCAGGCAAAATACCAAACTCATTGGCAGCATTAAGGTTACTGGTGACTGCAACAAAATGTTTGGCTACAGCTTTTTCCGACCCCGTAGTTCGCACAAACCATTCGCGCGCACTGTTTGCATTCATCATCGTTTCCTGAGTGGTAAATGACTTGGAGGAAACAATAAACAGAGTCGATTCAGGTTTTACAAACTTCAAAATTTCTGTGAGATGAGTCGGGTCGATATTCGAGACAAAATGCACACTCATACCACGCTGTGAAAAAGGTTTCATCGCATCGCACACTACATTCGGCCCAAGATCCGAGCCACCTATACCTATGTTGATAACATCAGTGATCAGACAACCACTATAACCACGCCAATGCCCACCACGCACACGCTCCGAAAAATAGCGCATTTGCTGCAAAACCTTATTGATCTTGGGCATGACATCTTCGCCATCGACAAACACCGGCTTATTGCCACGATTGCGCAAAGCCGTGTGTAAAACAGGACGGAATTCTGAAATATTAATTTCCAGTCCGGCAAACATTTGGTCACGCCAGCCCTCTACACCAGACTCACGCGCCAGGTCACATAATAGACGGAATGTTTCATCGGTCATCCGATTCTTGGAGAAATCCAGCAAAATATCGTCCATCTGAGAGCTGAATTTCTCAAAACGAGCTTCATCCTGGTCGAACAAATCCCGCATATGCAGATCTTTCATCTCAGAAAAATGTGATTGAAGCGCTTGCCAGGCGGGCAATTCAGTTAATTTAGACATATTTTTATTTTTTAGGAATCCATCTTTTGATGACACAAGACTAGCTCAAATACAGCTTTTCACCATGTATAAGCTCTGATATAGCCACAATTATTTCCGGTATATCGGCGAATAGCTGCTTGAGCTATAATATCGCGCCTCGTGTACAGGTCTTAAGCGCCGAATATTATCATTTATGAGTCAAGAAAATACAGCAAATACCCCTTCATCCAGCCAGAAGCAGGGGCAGGCAGGTCTGCTCAACACCGCCAGCAGTGACGAACAGCTTCGTGCTCGCGTCAAACTGTTAGGTAATTTATTGGGCAATGTGCTGCTTTCCCAGGCTGGCACCAAAGTTTACGACTCAGTAGAAAAACTACGACTCGGCTTTATCGATTTGCATAATGAAGATGATGCAAATAAACGCGCACAGATGATGTCGATGATCGAATCTCTGGATGCTCAGACGCTATCGCAGGTAGTTCGCGCTTTCAGTATCTACTTCAGCCTGGTCAATGTTGCCGAGGAAGCCTCCCAGCATCAACAACGTCGTGAGCAGCTCAAATACCGTACAAAAGACAATATCCTCTGGGTAGGTTCTTTCGATTCAGCTTTGGCTGATTTCAAAGATATGGATATGGATGCCACGCAATTACAAAATTTACTCAATCGTCTGGCCTACATCCCGGTGATCACTGCGCATCCAACAGAGGCCAAGCGTCGTAGCGTATTGTATGCACTGCGTCGTATTTTTCTGGCCAATGAAAAACTTGATGATGCCGATTTAAACCCCGCTCAAATAAAAGAAGCTACCGATGAACTGGAAGCACAAATTCAAATTTTATGGCGTACTGATGAAGTTCGTGAGAATCGCCCGCAAGTAAGAGACGAAATTAGAAATGGTCTTTATTATTTCAAAGAAAGTCTATTTGATGCCATACCTGTTATCTATAGAAATCTTGAGCGTAGAGTTCGTGACTATTAC
>JBEQLM010000302.1:0-2330 GCA_040325975.1 Gammaproteobacteria bacterium
CTCCAAAAACACACCTTGATCAATCATTTCAACAAATGCCGCTTCATCCACAAAGTGGTAGTTAACACCATCTTCTTCACCGGGACGTATTGTACGCGTGGTATGAGAGACAGAAACCTCGATATCTGGCCAGTCTTTAACCAGCGCTGAAACCAGGCTACTTTTGCCCGCGCCCGAGGGAGCTGAAATGATGTATAAATTACCTTTTGCCACGGCCTTTCTCTATTTTATCTGAGCGCCGCATTATAACAGCTTGTTGGTCTGATAAAATCAGGCTTTACGCTGCACAGAAAATTGCGTCAGCACTTCAAGCGCTTGTTTGTATTCAGACGCCGGCAAGTGCGCTAATTGCCCAATGGCTTTATCGGCTTCTTCCTGAGCGATAGCACGCGTGTAATCCAGCGCACCCGTTTCCTGGATAATAGCCTGCACCTCGTCGATCATGTCGTAGCCACCCTGCTCAATGGCTTTACGTATAATCGCTGATTGCTCATCTGAGCCCTGTTCCATAGCATAAATCAGTGGCAAGGTTGGTTTGCCTTCGGCCAGATCATCGCCCACGTTTTTGCCCATGTCATCGCTGTTGGAACTGTAATCGAGGACATCGTCAATCAACTGGAAAGCCGCACCTAGATGCATACCATAACGGGCGATAGCCTCTTCTTCATCCTTAGGACGATCACACAGCACTGCGCCCAGGCGCGTTGCCGCTTCAAATAATTTGGCGGTCTTACAATGAATCACTTCTCTATAACGAGCTTCTGTGGTTTCAGCGTCATGCACGTTGAGTAATTGCATGACCTCGCCCTCGGCAATTACATTGGTGGTCTGAGCCAGTATTTCCATGACCCGCATGCTGTTCACATCCACCATCATTTCAAATGCTCTTGAATACAGGAAATCACCAACTAGTACGCTGGCGGCATCACCAAACAGGGCATTCGCTGTTTCCTGTCCACGACGCAAGTCAGATTCATCGACAACATCATCATGCAACAGTGTCGCGGTATGAATAAATTCAACGATGGCTGCCAATAACTGATGTTTATCGCCCTCATAACCATAAGCACGAGCCGCCAGTACCACCAGCATTGGCCGCAGTCGTTTACCACCAGAATCTATGATGTAGTGCCCAAGCTGATTCACCAGGGCGACCTCTGAACTCAATCGTTGGCGAATGACTTCATTGACTGCTTCCATATCATTCCGGCTGAGTTCAATCACCGGTTGAATGGTCAAGCGGGAATCGGGCTTGTTTTCAGACACTTAAATACCGTCAAATCACTAAAAAGAGTGCGCATCCTATGTATGTGAGAGGTATAGTGTCAAGTTAAAGGGTGGATCTACTCTTTTTTATCAAAAAACTCTCACTATTACCGATCTCGGACTTGTCACGAAGCACAGTTATCGGTACAATCTGCGCCCTTTCTGTCAACGATTTTGGAGAAAACCCATGTACGCTGTAGTCAGCACGGGTGGAAAACAGTATAGACTTACTCAAGGCGAAGTACTTCGCGTTGAGAAATTAGACGCTGAAGAAGGCGCTTCTGTCGAATTAGACAAAGTGCTTATGATCGCCGATGGCGACAAAGTTAACATTGGTACACCGCTGGTTGAAGGCGGAAAAGTGACCGTTGTTGTTAAATCACATGGTCGCGGTGAAAAAGTGACGATCATGAAATTTAGACGTCGTAAACACCATCAGAAATGTACTGGTCACCGCCAGTCTTATACTGAAATTGAAGTAACTGGCATCGCTGGTTAATTCTAAGATACATTTATAGGAGTCATTCACCATGGCACATAAGAAAGCGGCCGGTAGTACTAGAAACGGTAGAGATTCGGAAGCCAAGCGACTTGGCGTCAAACGATATGGCGGCGAACTGGTTTCAGCCGGCAGCATCATTGTTCGTCAGCGCGGCACACAGTTTCATGCTGGTAGCAACATGGGCATGGGTCGTGACCACACTTTGTTTGCTAAGGCAGACGGTCACGTCAACTTCTCCATAAGCGGACCAAGAAAACGTAGAACTGTTAATATCATCCCTGCATAAGGCGATTTCATTACAGTTTTGTGAAAAGAAGCCCCGCTTAGGGGCTTTTTTTTTACTCAAATAAAGCGAACAAATAGCTATACTCACATCAGTTTTTACTGAACGGTTAATATCATGAGTTTCATCGACGAAGTTAAAATCAAGGTTATCGCTGGTGATGGCGGCAATGGCGTCGTTAGCTTTCGTCGTGAAAAATTTATTCCCCGCGGTGGTCCCGATGGTGGTGATGGTGGTGATGGCGGTAGTGTTTATCTTCAAGCAAATGATAATCTTAAC
>JBEQLM010000303.1:0-2321 GCA_040325975.1 Gammaproteobacteria bacterium
CATTAATGATTTCAGCAGACAGGGTAATAGTTTTATTTTCGCTGCTGTACTTAATGGCATTATCGATGAGATTAACCAGTGCCTGCGTCATCAGTGAGTGATCAACCTGAATGGGGATATTTTGCTTACAGTTGACGTTAATGACAATATTTTTGGCATCGGCACGTGCCTGACAATTTTCGGCACTGAATCGTAACAAATAGCAGGCATCATTTTCATTAAGCTCAAGAATCTGGGTGATGGGCGCGCTTTCCAGTCGGGACAGGGTGAGCAGGTCGTCTACAATTTCCGCTAGCCGGTCATTTTGCTTGAGCACTATATTAAGGAATCGCTCCAGATCGGCTGGATCGTGCTGTGCTCCATCGAGCAGAGTTTCAACGTAACCCTTAATGGTGGCGATGGGTGTTTTAAGTTCGTGCGAGACATTGGCGACAAAATCCTGACGCAGATTTTCAAGTCGATCGAGTTGTGCCGCCATTCGATTAAGCGCACCGCCCAGCTCGGCAATCTCTTTTACCTCATAATCGGGCAAGGTTGTACTAAAGTCACCTTTTGCAAAGAGATTCGCTTCTTCAATAATTTCCGCTAATGGCTGGCTAATCTTGCGGTAAATATTAATGATGACCATAGAGATGATGGCCACTAGCACAACAAGCAATATCAAAAACTGCCGGTAAAGCTCATCTAATAAACTGCCAATAGACAATAAGGGGATGGCGGTTCGGATAACACCCACTACTTTTTCAGATTTGAAACGTGGGATGGCGAGATACAGCATCTCGGTTTGCAGAGTGGCACTAAAACGCGTACTTGAACCCCGCTGTCCGCTGAGCGCCTGACTTATTTCAGGACGCTGCCCATGATTTTCCATGGTTTTTACATCTGCTTCAGAATCACACAACACGACACCTTGTGTATTGATAACGGTAACACGCAGAGTAGGGTCGGATGCCTGTAGCACACGACAGGAATTATCTATGCCTGAGTTTTTTATCGCCTGATTAACAGTAATCGCTCTGGATTCGAGCGTGTCTTGCAGGTGATGAATAAAGAAATCGTGGAAGCGATCGGTTGCATACCAGGCCACGGTTAATAAAGTGATCAGCACTATGCCGGCGGATAAGCCATAGTGTAACCAGAGCGATTGTTTTTTATTGTTCATTCCTTGAAACGGTAACCTACACCACGCACAGTTTCAATCAAATCAGCATGTTTGCCCAGTTTTTTACGCAAACCGGCAATCTGTACATCAATCGCCCGTTCAGTAACCACATATTTTTCACCACGAATGGCATCGACGATTTGATAACGGGTAAAAACCCAACCACGATGACTGGCCAAAAAATGCATAATACCAAATTCACTTTTGGTTAAATCTACGGCATCATCATTGATGCTCAACTGGAATTTCTTGGTATCAATCTTCATACCATCAATTTGCAAGATTGAAACATCTTCCTGACTTATTTCCTTAGAGCGCCGCAAAACACTGCGAACTCTTGCCAATAATATGCGAGGACTGAAAGGCTTGGTTACATAATCATCGGCGCCCAGTTCAAGGCCACTGACAATATCAGCTTCTTCGCCTTTGGCTGAAGCCATGATGATAGGAATATTTTTTGTATCATCCCCCTGTTTAAGATGCCGACAAACATCCATACCATTCATGCCGGGCAACATAAGGTCGAGGATAACGAGATCGGGCTTGAGCGCGATTGCACGCTCAAGCCCTTCTTCTCCGGATTCGACCCCTATCGTTTTATAACCTTCACGATCGAGGTTATAAATTACGATATCCCTTAAGTCTTCTTCATCCTCAACTATCAGGATTGTCTGTTTTTCCGTCATAGAGTCTCTTTCTCGGAGCTTACTGCTCTCGTTTTTTCAACAATTAAAATTTGTACTCAATACCTGTAGATATCGACTGCGGCTGGCCGCCGTTAATGGTTTTCACTTCATCACCGTGACCACCATCCACTGCCTGAAAGCTGGCATTGATATCATTATCGGTTGAAGCGTACGCCAGGTAAACCTTAGCATTTTTGTCGAGATTATAATAAACCCCCAGACCCAATTTGTTTGCACCAGTATCAGTCATAGCATCAGCACTATCAGCAATCAGATACTGAACGCGTATATCTGCTTTATCTGAAACATTCCACTTCCAGTTCACACCATAGGCTGAACGCTTAAATGTGAGCGCATTCGCTGTTATGCCATCTGTATCAATATTTTCAAAAATCAGACCCAACTGATGTGAACCCGCACCATAAACCGCCGCTACACGATAAGCGCTACCGTCTTCAATTTCACTGTGTTTT
>JBEQLM010000304.1:0-2265 GCA_040325975.1 Gammaproteobacteria bacterium
ATGGGATGCAGTAGCGTACCGAGTGCCAGAGCAAATATTAATTTATGCACTTTATTTCCTCTCTGTACAATATGTGTCCATAGTGGGGCATTGTATTTAAAAGTAGACGTTCAGACTATGAGTTTTTCGTGATAATTTCATTAAATTTTTGTGATAGCTCATATCTTTCTACCTTTGGCCCAGTCTTGAATATTGCAGTATTTAACTTTAAATTGCATTGGCGTAGCTATTGATGTGGGTTATTGCAGCCAATAACCGTTATCATTCGCTCCTTGAAATTTTAACCATTCTACGTTACTTATTGGACGACAATCATGTTGAAAGCAATTAGTCGAATCTTACTCACGGGATTCATTACTTTATTACCAGTCGTGTTAACTGCTTACCTGATGTACTGGCTAGCAGTCACCTCAGAACAGCTGATGGGCGATATGCTGCATTTGGTCATTCCCGAGACCTTTTATTTTCCTGGCATAGGCATGTTAGCCGGTTTACTGCTGATGTTTATCGTCGGTCTATTAATGAAAGCCTATCTAGTTCGCCGGGTATTTGGCTGGGGCGAGAAGCTGCTATACCGCTTACCACTGATCAAATCGATATATCGTGCCTTTCGAGATCTGTTCGATTTTATGTCACCGAAAAAAGAAGGCATGGGGGAGGTGGTAGCCGTCACCATTAATAATATACAGGTGATCGGTTTTATTACACAGGAAAATAAAAATCGTCTGCCTGAAGCTTTTCGTGAGAATGATAGCGTGCTGGTTTATCTGCCCATGAGTTACATGGTGGGCGGTTACACGATTTTTGTTTCCCGCGAATCGGTGCGCCCCCTCAATATGAGCATGGACGAAGCCATGCGTTTTGTTTTGACCGCGGGTATTACTGGCAAGTCTGCGCTTTAATTGAGAGAGAACATTATGTCCAGGATTGAGCTTAAAGGTAGTTGCCTGTGTGGCAGTGTTGAGTACCAGATCAATGCCGATACCACAGAACAGACGCCTAAATTTTTTCACTGCCATTGCCAGCGTTGCCGTAAAGCCAGCGGTACAGGTCATACTAGCCTGATTATTATTGGTCGCTCATCACTTGAATGGAAAAAGGGTAAGGATTGTTTAGGCCATTATAAAGTGCCCGAGGCTGAACGCTTTGCTACCTGCTTCTGTAAAGAGTGCGGTAGTGCCTTACCTCGTTATGATGAGAAAAGCGGTCGTGCGGTGATTCCTGCTGGCTCACTCGATCACGAGCCTGAGATAAAACCTGAAGCCCGTATCTTCTGGGACTCGCGTGCCGAATGGTCGTGTGAAGATGATTTACCGGCTTTTGCTGAATATCCGGAATAAACTATGATTTCAGAGTTACTTCAACTCACCCCCTTACAAATTGTTCTTTCCATCATCATTATCTTTATCGCTTATGTCGTCAAAGGTTTGTCGGGTTTTGGTTCGGGTTTGGTCGCGATTCCATTTTTGGCTCTATTATTTCCACTTAAATTTATCGTACCTGTTTTTGCTCTGCTCAGTTACAGCGGCACGGTCATGCAAAGCCTACAACTAAGAAAGCAGGTGGTGTGGGGCGATTTGTTACCCCTGATCCCTTTCACTTTGGCGGGCATCAGCGTTGCCGTGTGGTTACTGGTGAATGTTGAAGCCCATTTATTGATATTAGCACTGGGGATTTTTGTGCTGTCTTATTCGGTCTACTCTCTGTTTTCATTTCATAGCACACCCGGTAGTCGAGGCTGGGCAATATTGGCCGGTAGCTTTGGTGGTCTGGTTGGTGCTTTGTTCGGTACTGGCGGGCCATTTTATGTCGCTTATCTGAAAATGCGTCGACTCGACAAAGGTGCTTTTAGAGCCACTATCGCCATGGTGTTTTTAATCGATGGTGGCACACGCATGTTTGCTTATGCCAGCACCGGTTTATTCAACGCAAAGGTGTTAACACTGGTGGCGATCATGTTTCCAGTATTGCTGATAGGCATGTACGTCGGTCATCATCTACATATAAAGATCGAGCCGCATCGATTCAATCAGATGATTAGCATCATGCTACTTATTAGCGGTATTATGCTGATATATAAGGCGATGATTTTTGCCTGATGTATAATTACCTCATTTATTAAAACGTTTAACAAAATCACACAACGACAATGAATATCGAAGAAACAATACAAAAAGCCAAACAGTTTATTGATGCCAAGCAGCATGATGAAGCACGCATGTGCCTGCTGGAAGTATTAAAAGAAGATGCCACCAATAAAGCCGC
>JBEQLM010000305.1:0-2264 GCA_040325975.1 Gammaproteobacteria bacterium
GAGGTAGGCACCTGTCGTCAGACCAAGGTAGCTGCAGTTAAAGCGTTGAGAGAGAAAAACAAGCAGGCAAGAGCTAAAGAAACTAAAGCCAAAGAAATGGAAGCTGAGCCGACTAAGCAAGACGAATAAATTTATTTTGGAGTTTTGAGTGGAAAATAATATTTTACTGGCGGCTGAAAACCTGAGTCTGAGGATACAGGGTAAAACCATTCTTTCAGATGTGAATTTGAGTTTGCGTGAATCTGAAATAGTCACGCTTATTGGTCCCAATGGCGCGGGTAAAACCAGCTTGATTCGAATTCTTCTGGGTTTGAGTGAGGCGACAGAAGGCCGGGTTTCTCGTAGAGACGATCTCAGAATTGGCTACGTGCCGCAGCGTACCAGTATTAATCCCGTATTGCCTTTGCGCGTACTGGATTTTTTGCAACTGGGTGCACATTATAAAGATGACGAAATTGATCAGGTTCTGCATGAAGTAGGTGTTCACCATATTTTGACTGCGGCGATTCAAAATATTTCCGGTGGCGAATTACAAAGAGTATTACTAGCCAGAGCATTGCTAAAAAAACCGAATGTACTGGTACTGGATGAGCCTGCGCAGGGTGTCGATATTATTGGTCAACAAGCGCTTTATAAAATGATTGCCTCGATACGCGACAATCATGCCTGTGGTGTCTTGATGGTCTCCCATGATTTACATCTGGTGATGGCCGCGACAGATCAGGTAGTTTGCCTGAACACACACGTTTGCTGCACCGGGCATCCGGACCACATCAGTGAACATCCCGAGTATCTGAAATTGTTTGGCGATGCGCTCGATGGCATGGCAGTGTACTCGCATCATCACGACCACGAACATGAATTGAATGGTGCCATTGTCTGCACCCACCATAAAGAGTGTGGTCATCGTCATGGATGATTTCATCATCAATGCATTGCTGGCGGGTATTGGTTTAGCTTTGCTGGCTGGCTCTCTGGGTTGCGTCGTGGTTTGGCGACGCATGGCCTATTTTGGCGATACCCTGGCGCATTCGGCGTTGCTGGGTGTGGCGTTGGCCGTTTCTGCCGAGATATTGCCCATTATCGGCGTTGCAGTAGTCGGTATTGTATTAGCTTCATTGTTATTCTGGTTGGAGAAAAAGCAGGAGCTATCCACCGACACCCTGTTGGGCATCATGTCGCACAGTGCTTTGGCATTGGGTTTGATTGTTTTGTCCTACGCTCAGAATCAAGGTTCGAATGTTGATTTGATGGCTTATTTGTTTGGCGATATTCTCGCCGTTAGTGGTGAAGAGCTAATCTGGATTTATGCGGGTGCCGTTCTGGTGCTCTCAATGTTTGCCTATTTGTGGCACGACCTGTTATCCATCTCAGTGCACGAAGAACTGGCGCGTACCGATGGCGTGTCGGTGAATAAGACACGTTTTATGTTTATGTTGCTGCTGGCACTGACCGTTGCAGTAGCCATAAAGGTTGTTGGCGTTTTATTGATTACCGCCTTGTTGATTATTCCTGCGGCTAGTGCGCGTCTGTATTCCAAAACACCTTTGCAGATGGTGGTGTTGTCGATGTTGTTTGCAATTTTGTCGGTACTGTTGGGGCTGGGTTCGTCCTTATATTGGGATGCACCCGCTGCACCGTCGATAGTTCTGGCAGCGTCTATGGTGTTTTTTTCTTCAAATTTGGTGCACTCCCATAAATAAAAACTAACTGGTTTGATAGTCGTTAATTTTTCAGTAAGGTCTTGCAATAATATAGAGAGGCTACATATCATCGAGTTACTTGATCAGACTTGATATAAATATTTCAAGTATATGGCTTCAATAAATAAATTCACGTGAGTTCAGACATGGCTTATCGGTACAGCATTAAAATCACATTATTTTGCATACTGGCATTTGGCAGTGTTCATTTACAGGCTCAGGATTTTGATCTTGATTCTGCTGTCGTCTATGCGCTCAAACACAATCCGAATCTGAACGCTGTGCAATATCAGGCCAGTGCAGCAGCCGCACAAACTCAGGCTAGCAAAGCCGGCCATCTACCGACGCTGACACTTTCACATACGACGCGTCTGAGTGACAATCCACTCGATGCGTTTGCCGATAAGTTGAACACACGGCAGGTGACGACACCCGATTTTGATCCTGCGCTGCTCAATAATCCCGATTCCTCAACTTTGTATTTCACTCAGCTGGCATTGCGCTGGTCACTGTATGCTGGCGGCCGCACTTCAGCCATGGTGATTGATGCAGAGCAGACAG
>JBEQLM010000306.1:0-2260 GCA_040325975.1 Gammaproteobacteria bacterium
ATTTGATTTTGTAAACTGTCCGGGAATAATACGATTTGGCACTCTGGAGCTTCCATCAAGAACTATCTTTTTATTTTTTTCAGTATCAAACAGTGAATCTTTCGAGCTATCGACGGGGATTCCTGCAAAAAAATTATATCTTGCCGAACCTGAACCATCATATGAAAGAAACATACCATCAAGTCTGCCAAAAAGGCCACCTGATCTTGATCGTTGCCGACCAATTTTTGTTGAAAGATGCATTTCTTTAAATAGAACATCGGCGTACATTTCAGAAATCTGAAATACAGAATCTGTTTGATCGGATATGGGCGTAATTTGATTACCGGTAAATTGCAGTCTTAAATCTGTACTCTGATTCTGTTTTCTACCCGTTAGAGTTAAAAAAGTATATAGATCGACATCTTCACCATTATTGTTTTTATAAGACTGAGATAATGATCCTGTCATCCACCACGGGGCGGACCTGTCCTTAACAAACTTTTCTTCCTGCCCACTCACTTTTTTTGTAGCCGTTGTCAATACCGACAATCGCTGCATTACTCGGCGCAGACCTTCACCATCGGGATATTTTGCAATATACCGATTGTAATTATGTACCGCATGATTGTACTGATTATTACGTTCACGAGCGACACCTAAAAGCTCAAGAGCTTCTTCAGAATACTTATTCTCACTCATAGAAAGAACTGCAGTAAATAATTGTATGGCCTTCCTATTGTCACCATTTTTAATAGCCGATTTGGCGCTGTCCATCACATGCTCCAGCTGGCTTTCGCTGAGAGCAGCAACGCTCTTTCCTGATATCGGCACAGCTGCAGGTTTTGCAGGAGATAGCGGCTTTGGTGGTGGCACAGATTTTGGTGGCGGCACAGATAAAGCAGGGGTTGAGCGCTTGATGGTTTTTATAACGGAATAACTGCTTATAATTTTTGCCGCATAGGCACCCTTATATATTTTATCCAGCTCTATGGAAGTCGCTTTTGCCTCCTGATAGTTGGAAAAATAGCCTACAGAAAGCACATTGTATTTCCCTGATTCCAATGTTTTTGAATAAACGATCACATCGTAGTGAAGATTCAGTTCTGTCACATTTTTGATCGTATTCAAATCAATATCCTGTTTCATTGACAGCAAATTAACGACGTATTTTTCACCGGCTGCATGAGCTACCTTCGTTGCTGACAGCGTAAGAACCAGCAAAAAACACAGCCAGAATAATACAGCTAAGCATCGATATGCCCTCATTGAGAACAATATTTTATTAAAATAAAATCGTATCATTTCGGTACTGACTAACGAATTTATTTTGTAGTGGCGTAAGAATGGTTAACATAAAATCAACATCCTAAACTATCGCTTAATTCACCTATGTGATGAAAATCGTCTTTATATTCTCATTTCTTCTTATGCACATCCATATTGCAATTACTCGTATGGCGCCCTCACATTCAAGCGAGCAGCTGTAGTTAGTTACACCGGTGAGTTTATTTAATCTCACTCCAGCTGTTAATAACATGGCAAGCATCACAATCATCAGAAGTTAGCGGATGATTTAATGCCTTACCTGCAGCTATTATATTGTTGTGACAGAAAACACATGGATTCACAATAAACGTATGATCCATGTTCGCGTTCAACCATGTACTTGTTGCATGACAACCATCACATTCTTGCGACGTTGGAACATGAGCAAGTGGTTTCCCTGAAGCATTAGTACCATTATGACAAGATGAACACGGAGCAGTTACGAAAGAGTGATCGAAGTTTACCTCTAGCCAGTTACTTGTATTATGGCAAGCATCACATTCCTGCACGGTATTAATATGACCCGATGTTTTTCCTTCTGCCGTAATGCCGTTATGACAAGACGAACATGCCCCTGTTACCAGCGAATGATCAAACCTAACATTTTGCCATGAGGTGCTTACGTGGCAAGCATCACATTCTTGCGATACAGGTATATGACGTAAACCCTTACCAGTTGCCGTGAATCCATTATGACAACTTGAACAGGGTGAAATTATTTTATCATGGTCAAACCTGGCATCTATCATGCTAAATGTAGTGTGACAATCATCGCAGAAATTATCACTCTGCACATGATTCACAGGTTTACCAACAGCCGTTATATTGTTATGACACACTGAACATTCTTGCGAAGTACCTTTAAATACACCGTTAACATGACAAGCACTGCAGTTAACATTAATATGCATACCAGTTAATGGGAAGTCGGTATCAAAATGATCAAACAAAC
>JBEQLM010000307.1:0-2260 GCA_040325975.1 Gammaproteobacteria bacterium
TGAGTCGTCGGCTGATTATTGAGCTTAGTAAAAGCGCTAACCAGACAGCCATCCAGATAATTATGATGCTGGTGGCAAGCAGACGTATCGCTAGTTTGTAGTCGGTTTGATGTTGTCCTGTTGAATCATCTTGTAATAGTGTAAGGCGATACTGGCTGTCGGGTAACTGGCTGGTATTCCAGTGATAGGTATGATTATCTATTTCTAAAGAACCATAATTTGTCGTTGGATTCTCAGACGTTTTAATGGCATGTGTTATCTCATCAGCAAGCACTGATGGGGTCTGAGTTGTGTTGCCAGCAAGCAAACTAGTGCCATTAATATGTTCAATCAGGAGAGTGCTATCAGGAGTGGTAAATTTTTCGTGCATCACATTGAGTGAGGCTTGAGTAAGGTTTTTTTCTTCGGATGCAAGCCAGTGCTTATGCATGGTTGTAACCATGTGTTGCAGTATCTCATTATGAGTTTGATCATGGCCGTCATCAATAATCCAGTAAGCAATACTGCCAAAGACGGACAGAGATAAAATAGTGATACCAAGAATAGATAGCACCAGTTGAGTTGAAAACTTCATCTCTTCAGGTGACCCCTAGACTTCAGTTTTGGCTTTGCAATAGGTATTGATGCCGACGACAGCGTACAGAGGACAGAATTGTATTAGTGCCACTATTAGATTCATCGATCCAAAAATGCCGACTATGGTTGCACTGAATTTATCCTGGATCAGGCTGAGATCAAAGAAGCCGAAATAGATCATGCTGAGACTAATGCCCAGACGAATAAGCTGGTCAATACGACCAATATTTTTAGATATTAAAAGATTCATAGAGTATTCCCTTATTTAGTGCATTTAGACGGTCAGGATTGCTATGAAGCGTTATACATATCAAGTGTCCTTTAAGACCGTGTGGGGAATATAGCACACGAAAATTAAGGTTGTGAAGTAGATATTATTAAAAGGGTGGGTTATTTTGATTGGTTTTTGGATGAAGTGGTTAAGTAAATGTCATAACGAGTTTTTTTGCTGTGGATGGATGTAGCAGGTTTTGTCGTAGTTAGACAGGGCGCGTGTACGGGGCGTTTGACGACTACTCTTTCTCTGGCACAATTGAGCGCAGCCTCCAAAAGCTCTCCGTCTTTCTCTTCTTTTTCCAGTAATCGCTGCAGAATTTGCATGTCTTTTTTGACCAGAGCAGATTTTTTTCTTTCCGGATACATCGGGTCGATGTAAATAATCTCCGGTAATAGGTGTTTGTCTAGATTTTTCATAAAGTTAATAGCATTTTGGTTGTGAAGCTCAAAGTCTTCAGAAAGAGTTTGGGCGCTTTGTTCACTCTCCAGACCACGATTTATTCCATCCTGTATTAATACACTCAAGACCGGAGATTTTTCAACCAGTGTCATACGACAGCCAAGCGTGGCTAAAATGTAAGCATCACGCGCTAATCCCGCTGTGACATCGAGCACACTGGGGGTTTTTCCTTGTTTTAATCCGATTGCTTTAGCGATGGCCTGACCACGCCCACCACCAAATTGCTGTCTGTGTGCCAGGGCACCACTGACAAAGTCCACAAAAATACTGGTATTGAGTTGTTTGTCAAAGAGTTCAATGCGCTCACTGCCAAAAATGAGCTGTAGTTCGAATGAATTATCTTTTTTATTAAACAGTGGGAGTTGTTGTTCCGCTGCAAATGAGCGAGCTTGCTCATATAGAGTGTCGCTGTCGCAGACAATGCAGAGTGAGGTGTTTTGTTTACTTTCAGGCATGGTGTTTCAGAATTATGAACAGCTGTTATGATACCGCAGATGAGTGATTATATTGATATTGGCGTTAATTTAACGGGCAGTTCGTTCAAAGATGACAGTAATGAGGTCATTAAGAGAGCGATTCAAGCTTGTGTGTCTACGATGATTGTTACTGGCACTGATATTGATCATAGTCGTATGGCGGTTGAGTTGTGTCAGCAGTATCCACAGTCACTTTTTTCGACAGCCGGTGTGCACCCGCATCACGCTGACACATATACAAGGGAGACAGACCAGTATTTGACAGAGCTCAGTCATCAGGCATGTGTTGTTGCGATAGGTGAATGCGGGCTGGATTATAATCGGAATTTTTCAACGAAACAGAATCAACGTACTGCCTTTGATGCCCAACTGGAGCTTGCGGCTGAGATAAAGAAGCCGGTATTTTTGCATCAACGTGATGCGCATGATGATTTTATTGCCATGCTGAAAAATGTGCGGCCTCAGCTGACTG
>JBEQLM010000308.1:0-2260 GCA_040325975.1 Gammaproteobacteria bacterium
ATAGATGATAAGGGATAAATATTGATTTCAGAAAAATATGATGTTGTTATTATTGGCGGAGGCATTAACGGAGTTGGTGTAGCGCAGGCGGCGGCGGCCATGGGTTATAGTGTTCTGTTACTTGAAAAAAATTCACAGCTGGCTCTGGAAACTTCGGGTCGTTCAAGTAAGTTAATTCATGGTGGTCTGAGGTATCTGGAAAGTCTGGAGTTTTCTCTGGTGCGTGAAAGTTTGAAAGAAAGAGAGTTGTTGTTGAAACTGGCACCTGATCTAGTTCGCTTGCAGAAATTTAATATGCCCATTTATAAAGATACACAGCGTTCAGCTTTAACACTGGGTCTTGGTTTAAGTTTCTATGCCTTGCTGGCGGGAATGGATAAACAAAATTTTTATCATAAAATTAAACCTCGGCATTGGGGTGAGCTGGACGGACTGCAAACAAAAAATCTCAAAACAGTTTTGCAATATAACGATGCGCAAACAGATGATGTGGCATTAACGCGTGCGGTCATGGCCTCAGCATTAAGTCTTGGTGCTGAGTATCAGTGTGATGCTGAATTTATCAGGGCTGATGTTGATAAAGACAATGTCGTCGTGCAGTATCGGAAAGATGAAAATTCGAAAACAGTCAATGCCAGCGTTATCATCAATGCATCAGGCCCCTGGGCTTATACTGTGAATCAGTGCATTTATCCGCAGACAAATATTGAAAAACCGGATTTAGTACAAGGCAGTCATCTGCTAGTAAAGGCAGCCATCAGTCAGGCTTATTATCTGGAAGCGCCACAGGATAAACGAGCGGTGTTTCTTTTGCCGTGGAAGTCACATGCGCTATTGGGTACTACCGAACATTTGTATCAGGGTGATCCGGCGAATATGCACGTGCTGGATGAAGAAAAAGAATATCTTCTCAGCGTTTATGATCATTATTTTCCAACGCATGAAAAAGAAATTCTGGGAACCATGACTGGCTGTCGCGTGTTATCTCCTGCGGGCGACTCATTGTTTAAACGTTCTCGTGAAATGCATTTTGAAGTTGATAATGATGATCGACCACGTGTTTTATCTATCGTCGGTGGCAAGTTAACGGCTTATCGTCAAACGGCCATTAAAATAATGGAAATACTTAGGCAAACATTACCGAAAAAACAGGCTGTCGCAGATACGGCTAGCCTGAAGCTAACACCAGTTGATTAAACGGCTTAAATCGAAATGAATTACAGGGAGTGATGCCTGTTATTTTATATGCTCACAAAATAGGGCAGTGCAATAAAAGCAGAGCCCGTAATGACTAGTATGTATGCATCAGTTATAAAATAAGGAAGAACAGACAGGACGATGCCGACAACTAAAGGGATGATTGCCTTTTGTTTTCTTCCATAGAGAAAAAATCCGAGGCCAATGCCTCCGAATAACGTCCCCCAAAGAAGTAGTGATGTATCTTCCACGGTATATATGTTACAGGCTTTAACTGTATAGCACGAGTTTGAATTAATAATGCATAATTTATCTTCCTCTTCATTCCATAGCGTGCCCAAGTAAGGTATAAAGCGCCATGAGATTTCCAAAAAGAATACAACCTCTGATTGACGATGGACTGGTGGACGAGGTTCTGCGTCAGTTAATGAGTGGCAAAGAGGCTACAGTCTATGTCGTGCGCTGTGGTTCAGAGATCCGCTGCGCCAAAATATACAAGGAAGCTTACAAACGTAGTTTCAAAAAGGCGGTGCAATATCAGGAAGGCCGCAAGGGCAAAAATAGCCGTCGCACACGCGCTATCGAGAAAGGCTCAAAATTCGGTCGTGATCAGCAAGAAGAGGCCTGGCAGAATACCGAGGTAGATGCGCTCTATCGTCTGGCCAATGCGGGTGTGCGTGTGCCTAAACCCTACGGTTGCTTTGATGGTGTGTTACTCATGGAGTTGATCACTGATGATGAGGGTCAGGTCGCACCGCGTTTAAATGATGTTTCCATGACCGCCGAACTCGCGATTGAAGACCATGCCATAGTCATGAAATCCGTCATGCGTATGCTCTGCGCTGGATTGGTGCACGGTGATCTGTCAGAATTTAATGTGCTGGTGGATGAACATGGTCCGGTCATTATCGATCTACCGCAAGCGGTGGATGCTGCGGGCAATAACCACGCCCAGTGGATGCTAGAGCGGGATGTGAATAGCATCACTAACTACTACGCCCAATTCGCTCCTCAATTGAAAGGCAGTAAATATGCAAAGGAGATCTGGGCACTGTACGAAGAG
>JBEQLM010000309.1:0-2258 GCA_040325975.1 Gammaproteobacteria bacterium
CCTTATTAATCAAGCGGGCTTCTATGGCATTGGCCGCCACGATGCGACTCAACGTGCCGAAAAATATCTGCGCAAACTGGAACTGTGGGATAAACGCCATGACATGGCGAAAGAACTCTCGGGTGGCATGAAGCGCCGCTTGATGATTGCCCGTGCGCTGGTTCACGAACCTAAATTGCTCATTCTTGATGAGCCCACGGCTGGCGTTGATATCGAAATCCGTCATTCCATGTGGGAGTTCCTGCGTGAGATTAATGCCAGCGGCACCACTATTATTCTGACTACACATTATCTGGAAGAAGCCGAGAGTCTGTGCAATAACATCGCCATCATCGATAAAGGCATCACCATTGAACACACCAGCATGCGTAAGTTGCTGGATCGTCTGCACGTCGAAACTTTTGTGCTTTATCTTGAAGAAGCAATTAAAGAGCTACCCGTGTGTGCTGATTACCGACTCAAATTAATCGACAGCAACACCATTGAAGCCGATATCGCGCACTCACAAAGTCTGAATGAAATTTTTAAAATATTCACCGACTGCAAGATAAAAGTACTCAGCATGCGCAATAAAACTAATCGACTGGAGCAGTTATTTGTTTCTATGGTGCGCGATGGCAATGCCCAAAATTACAGCGGAGGCGAAGCATGAATTTCTCGCAACAATTAATCGCCTTCAACACCATCATGGTGAGAGAATTCCTGCGTTTTATCCGCATATGGATTCAGACTATCATTCCACCCGTCATCACTATGGCTCTGTACTTTATTATTTTTGGCAAACTGATTGGCTCACAGATTGGCGATATCGACGGCTACCGTTATATGGATTACATCGTGCCCGGCCTGATTCTGATGGCGGTGATTACTAATTCCTACGCCAATGTGGTGTCATCATTTTTCAGCGCTAAATTTCAAAAGAACATCGAAGAAATGATTATCTCGCCACTGCCCAACTACATCATACTGGCGGGTTATATCTCCGGTGGTGTTGCCCGTGGTGTTACCGTTGGTATCACCGTGACTGGTGTCTCCATGTTTTTCTCTGATTTTCAAATTCACAGCCTGAGCATTACGCTGGCAGTTTTTGTGCTCACCTCGATCCTTTTTTCGATTGCCGGTTTAATCAACGCCGCCTATGCACGAAGCTTTGATGACATCACTATTATCCCTACCTTCGTATTAACGCCGCTAACTTATCTGGGTGGGATTTTCTACTCAATTAAGATGCTGCCTGAATTCTGGCAAAATATTTCGTTGGGTAATCCTATTCTGTATATGATCAATGCCTTCCGCTATGGTCTACTGGGTGTATCGGATATCGATGTCAGCTCCGCCCTGGTCATCATCGTTGCCTTCATCGTTATACTGTTTGCTTTTGCGCTCAATCTGCTGAATAAAGGTGTTGGCATAAAACCATAAGCCAGATATCTCAGACATAAAAAATGGCCGCTTAGTGCGGCCATTTTTATTACCAGGAATTAAATAGAATTCTAGGCGTGTTCTTCGCTAAAGAACTGACGCTGCAATACAGCAAAACCACCAAACATTACAGCGGTGAAAGCTAAATTGCCCAACAAACTATTCTGCAAGAAAGGAATGCCTGCTACATAAGCTTGCATCAGACCTGCTGAAGTCATCGGATACGCAGCCGCAGACATCATCCAGGCACCAAAGTTGGTAATAATAAAGAACAATAATGTCGCACCGACGGCTGAAATGGCAACACGATTAACGGTAATTTTTTTCTGCATCCAGATACCCATGCCAACAGTCAGCGCAAAGCCAGCATAAACGAAGAACATGGTATCGTGGAAACCAATGATTAAGTCACTGATAATCAAGGCCACAAAAGGCAGGATGAAAGCCATACGTTTGTCTGCGAAATAAGCGCCGCCGAACAAAGCCATGGCGGCCACTGGTGAAACATTGGGCGGATGTGGCAAGACTCGGAATAGTGCAATACCAAAAATAATCGCGACTAATGTAAACAGTTTTTTATTCATGACATCTCCCCACATATAAAGTATCGGTAAATTCTATCACAACAATGACAATCTAAACCGATATGAATAACCTTAGATAGCCTCGTCATTTCATAACCACGCTGCACCACGCACACCAGATGAATCACCATGTTCCGGCGGCAACAATTTAGTGCTGACGGTATCAGAAAAAACATAATCACCCCACAACGTGGGTACATTGCGATACAGTCGCTGAATATTGCCCATGCCACCACCGAGTACAATCACATC
>JBEQLM010000030.1:0-12063 GCA_040325975.1 Gammaproteobacteria bacterium
ACGCTGACCGGTGGTGATATTGTTCTTTCTGGTATTTTGGCTGAACAAGCTGACAGCGTTATTGACGCCTACACGCCTTACTTTAAAATGGATGCACCACTGGTAGAGGGCGACTGGGTACTCATACACGGTTGCAGACTCGCTTAATTCCCTGCATCATACGACACCATGCAAGCCATATGCCCACACTGCCAAACCGTTTTCAAAGTTTCCGATGAGAATCTAAGAGCTGCCGATGGCTTTGTCCGCTGCGGTATTTGTAAAGAAGTATTTAACGCTCTAGAAAAAGACCTACTAATAAATAAAAAAGCACCAGTTGTTCAAACTAAAATAGCCAGCTCAGCAGAAACACCCGTTAAAAAAACTATCGAGTCAAATGATACAGACCCCGTCGAATTCATACTTGAACAAAGCCACGAAGTAAGCACTAGCAAAAACCAAAGCAGCCTGTCTGCTAGCGATAAGCCATCTAATCAGAAAGAAAATATAACCAGCTCTAAGCATGAGACTCAAAGCAATTTATTTAAGCCACCATTAGATACAAAAAAACCTGAAGCCATAACCGCTTCCACTAAAGCAACACCCGCTAATACAGAAATAACACAACGGATAAAACCTGAAGCATTAAATACCAGGCCGCCTGTTAGCAAAACAAAGCCCACTGTTACTGCCAGCGCTATTCCCAGCACAGCCAGTGCCGCTAAAACAACAAACATTACAGCCGGGCCAAATAAAGTAGCCGACAATAATTTATTTGATGGCGTTCAAAGCAAGCTTATTCCTGATGAATACCGCATTCCTGTTCTGCACAATACACATTCTATCTGGAAGGATCTGGTATGGAGTTTGGCCATTCTTGTACTCACTGCCAGCCTGTTCGTTGAATACACATGGTTCAATCGCAATGAGTTGATCCGCAACCCACAGCTACGCCCCCTGATCACCCAGTTTTGTAGTATTGCCGACTGCGGCCCCATGAATTTGCGTGAGCCAGGTGAAATAGAGATGACCACGCGTAATATATACACTCACCCCAATGTCAAAAATGCGCTGATGATTTCAGGCACGCTCATCAATCATGCCCCATTCGAACAACCTTATCCAAATATACTGATCGATTTTTCTAATGTTCGTGGTGAAGTTACTGCATCGCGCATTTTCACCCCTGAAGACTATCTACAAATCAAACTAAGCAGCTTAAAACCTCTGACACCAAATGTTTCCATCGATTTCACCATGGAAATCCAGGATCCCGGTAAAAATGCCATGACTTATGAGTTCAGTTTCCTATAAACCACTCGTCGGTGTTTGATTCTCAAACGTAGTGCTATCTGGCAAAATCTCGACCCTCATGAAGATCGGCCCATACATCCTTGAAAACCCTTTAATACTAGCCCCTATGGCTGGTATCACTGATCGCCCCTTCCGCATGCTCTGCCGCGAACAGGGCGCAGCACTGGCTATTTCTGAGATGGTGACTTGCCAAAAACATCTTTGGCACTCACGCAAGACCCAACTCCGGCTCGATCACACTGGTGAAAGCTCGCCGCGCAGCGTTCAGATAGCTGGCTCCGACCCAACTCAGATGGCGGAAGCCGCGTTATTCAATGTAGATAACGGCGCACAGATTATTGATATCAATATGGGCTGCCCGGCCAAAAAGGTCTGTAACGTTATGGCTGGCTCCGCCTTAATGAAAAATGAGACGCTGGTGGCTGATATTTTACAAAGCGTGGTTAATGCGGTTGATGTACCCGTTACTCTAAAAATACGCACTGGCTGGGAACTCAATAACCGCAATGCCCTCAGTATCGCCAAAATCGCTGAGGCGGAAGGTATACAAGCACTCACTATTCACGGTCGCACACGCGCCTGTGCTTTTAAAGGTGAAGCAGAATACGAAACCATTGCCGATGTTAAGTCACGCATTAACATTCCTGTGATCGCTAACGGTGACATTGATTCCCCCGAAAAAGCCGCTGAGGTAATCAGACAAACTGGTGTTGATGCCATCATGATTGGCCGAGGCGCTCAGGGTCGCCCATGGATTTTCAAAGAAATATTACACTATCTGGAGCACGGCAAAAAATTACCCGATTTAGAGACAAAAGAAGTCAATTTGCTCTTGAACAAACACCTCAAAAGCCTGTATGATTTTTACGGTGAGTTTGCCGGTGTCCGGATAGCTCGCAAACATATTGGCTGGTACTGTAAACATCATTTTAATCAGTCAGTTGAGACCAACTTAGACATCATTGCCGAAGTTGAGTCATTTAGAAAAAGCATAAACAAAGTAGAATCCGCAGAGATTCAACTTGAAAAAACAATAAAATTTTTCACTTGCAAAGGGAGCTTACTGGCAGCATGAGCGCACAGAATATTTATTCCATTGACCAACATCTGGAAAAAAATGAGAAACAACATGGAACACAACAGGCTTCTCAAATCTATGATGCCGTAAAAAACTCTATCAAACGCTATCTACACGAACTCGAAGATACCGAGCCTAGTGAGATGTACGCCATGGTGCTGAGTCAAATTGAGCAGCCTCTGCTTGAAAGCGTACTCGCGCACACTGGTGGCAATCAATCGCGTGCAGCGGCATACCTCGGTTTGAACCGTGGCACGCTACGCAAGAAGCTGCGCATCTACGACCTGGACTAAGACTCCGCAATCAGTTCGACTCTCATTATCCTGGGTATCAGAGTCGGCAAAGCCTTGACTCCGACACGGTCGACATCTTTCTGCATCCCCTCCACCAGGCTGACAATCTCCGGTATAATCACCGGCTTTGTAATACTCGCAGACGAGACTAAAAATGACCGAATCAAACCAGCGTCCTGTTCGACGCGCCCTCATCAGTGTTTCCGATAAAGCTGGCATAGTAGAATTTGCCAAAGCCCTGCACGAACAGGGTGTTGAAATCCTGTCTACTGGTGGCACCGCCAAATTACTGGCTGACAAATTTATACCTGTTAAAGAAGTCTCTCAGCACACTGGCTTTCCAGAAATCATGGATGGCCGTGTAAAAACACTGCACCCAAAAATTCACGGTGGTATTTTAGGTCGTCGCGGCATTGATGATGATGTGATGAAAGCCAACGACATCTCGCCTATCGATCTGGTCGTCGTCAATCTCTACCCTTTCGAAGCGACGATTGCCAAAGAAGATTGCACACTGGACGATGCCATTGAAAATATCGATATCGGCGGCCCCACCATGGTTCGTGCAACCGCCAAGAACCATGCTTATGTCAGCATCATCGTTGACCCTGTTGACTACGATCGCGTTCTTGATGAAATGAAAACTAACGAAGGTATTGTTTCTGATGCCACTCGTTTTGATTTAGCCGTTAAAGCTTTTGAGCACACATCAAAATACGATGGCATGATTGCTAATTACTTAGGCCGCATCAAAGCCGATGGCACTAAAGATGCACTGCCTCGCACCATCAATCTGCAATTTAATAAAGCACAGGAAATGCGCTACGGAGAGAACCCACATCAGGGCGCGGCTTTTTATATTGATCCAGCATCAACAGAAGCCTGTATCGCTACTGCTAAACAAATTCAGGGTAAGGAGCTTTCCTATAACAACATCGGCGATACTGATGCAGCACTGGAATGTGTCAAGCAATTCAAAGACCCTGCCTGTGTCATAGTAAAACACGCTAATCCTTGTGGCGTAGCCGTCAACGATACATTACTGGAAGCTTATAACCGCGCTTACAGCACCGACCCTGAGTCTGCTTTCGGTGGCATTATTGCATTCAACCGTGAACTGGATGGCGAGACCGCAAAAGCGATTGTCGATCGCCAGTTTGTCGAAGTCATTATTGCTCCAAGCATTAGTCAGGAAGCTAAAGATGCGGTTGCTGAAAAGAAAAATGTACGTTTGCTGGAATGTGGCGAGTGGGACGTTGATAATGTTGCAGCTCGTTTAGATTACAAACGTGTTAATGGTGGTTTATTAGTTCAGGATGCCGACCTGCAGTTATTCAACTCAATGGATATTGTCAGCGAACGTAAACCGTCTGAACAGGAAATCACCGATATGCTGTTCAGCTGGCGTGTCGCCAAGTTCGTCAAGTCCAACGCTATCGTTTACGCTAAGGACGGCATGACCATTGGTGTCGGTGCAGGCCAGATGAGCCGTATTAATAGTGCCCGTATTGCAGGTATAAAAGCTGAACATGCCAAGCTGGATGTGCAAGGTTCAGTCATGGCCTCTGACGCTTTCTTTCCCTTCCGTGACGGTATCGATGCCGCCCATGAAGCTGGCATCGTCGCTGTCATTCAACCCGGTGGTTCTATGCGTGATGATGAAGTTATTGCTGCCGCTAATGAGTACAACATGATCATGATGCTCACAGGTATGCGTCACTTTAGACATTAATATTTTTCCCGTCTTCGCCAGGACAACAGCCAGTTGAAGACGGGGAAATATTTTGCAGCACGTGCTAACTGAATAGCGTGCTCATAGAGAAAGACTAAGTAAGATTACGGAACAAGTAAAAGCTTAACTTGCTTTGCAACAACCATATTGCCATTCAGCCGCCATTCTCCCTCGCTCAATTCAAGATACCATTTACCCTGAATTAACGGCTGATTGATGATGCCAATATACTGGTCAGCCTGTCCATGATTCAGCTGCAAGCGAACATCATTATGGTCATGCGTGGCATATTGTAGCTTTAACTGCAAAGTATCTGGATAACTTTCCAGACCACCTTTTTTCAAAGCCAAATTGACCCGAATCACTCCCTCTGACTCATTCATTTCCAGTGCGGCACTAATGTTCTTTTCCAGCGCTTGGGTATCACGGTGCAGATCGCGATTGATCGCCATTCCTTGTTTGTAATAATCATCTGCTACCAGACCATCATCAGTAGTAATGGCTAACCAGATCATAATAACCCCCATCACAACCGCTGAAAATGGGATGCCAATTATCATCCAGACCATAGGATAACGATACCAGGGAAGTGCATCTGTACTGATCATGTTCATTTAATAAGGGCCTATAAAACGAGCTTCTTCATTGATTGTTAGATCACCTTGATGATCTGCCTGTAAAATAAATTGTATCGCACTACTGCGCTTTTCCAGGTTTTCAGCATCTACTTTTGCTCTAACCGGAATTTCAATGATACTACCAGCAGGCACCTCAATATTTGATCTATCCATATCTATCACCAGGCCTTCAATACCGGTAACCGATAAATGATAACGACGACTAACCTTATCCATGTTCATCACTTTGACAATATAAACATTTTCGATCAAGCCTTCATTGGTTTCACGATACAGACTATTTCTATCGCGTAACACATCAAGCGCCAATGGTTCACGATTGGCGATAGCATAGAAAGTACTGGCAGTAATTGCGAGCAGGATGATGCCATAAATAATAATTCGAGGCCGCAGGAAATTTGTCGTTAAACCTTGCAGCATATTTTCAGTAGTGTAACGAATCAGGCCTTTTTCGTAGCCCATTTTATCCATGACATCATCGCAGGCATCAATACAGGCGGCACAACCTATGCAGTCGTATTGCAAACCATCACGGATATCTATGCCCGTTGGACAAACCTGCACACAGATGGTGCAATCAATGCAGTCACCCAGACCCTGATTTTTAGGATCGATACCTTTCTTGCGACGGCCACGAGATTCGCCTCGTTTTGTGTCATATGAAATAATCAGTGTATCGTTGTCGACCATGGCACTCTGGAAACGCGCATAGGGACACATATAGGTGCACACCTGCTCACGCAACCAGCCGGCATTACCATAGGTAGCAACACTGTAAAAAATAATCCAGAACCATTCCCAGGGACCCAGATTAAAACTCATGGCATTGCCCGTCAGTTCTCTCAATGGTGAGAAATATCCGACAAAAGTCAGACCGGTGTACAATGAAAAAACGACCCAGATGGTGTGCTTTGTCGTTTTAATTCTGAACTTACTGAACGACCAGGGCGCCTTGTCCAGTTTCATTTGCTGAGGACGATCACCTTCGATCTTTCTTTCAATCCATAAAAAGACTTCCGTCCAAACGGTTTGTGGACAGGCGAAACCACACCACAGGCGACCAGCTAAAGCGGTAAAAAAGAACAAAGATAAAGCCGCGATAATCAGCAGCAGTGCTAAATAGAAAAAGTCCTGTGGCCAGAAGACGATACCGAAGATGTGAAATTTTCGATCAGGCAAGTCAAAAAGAACGAGCTGAGTACCTTCCCATTCCAGCCACGGAATAATGTAATACAGGCCCAGCAATACAAAAACGCCCGCAACCCTTAGCGCAGCGAACAAGCCATGCACTTCACGTGGATAGACTTTTTCGTGCCTGGCGTATAGAGATTGTTCTACTTCACCAGAAGCAGCTTGCTTGTTAGAAGGCTCAGTCATTGATTATCAATATCAATCGCATTAGAGTATTACCAAATTCTGTTATATCCAGACGCAAAAAAAACTGCAGTTGGATTGAGCTGCAATTTAGATTTGATCGCTTTCAGTTACTAACAGTTGTCGTATTTTTCAGGCATCTTACACGGCTTCAAAAAATAACAGGTTGCCATACAGTTAATTACGCCAAACAACCAGAAAGTAAAAAAACCTACCGTATACGCACCCAAACGACTGATATCGTAATCGATAAAGATGATACTGGGATCAAAGATGGTGAAAAAGAGGATCGTCGCAATACCGGCCGTTATGAAAGACGGCCACAGTATTGAAACGATTCTTTGTATTGCAGGGACACTAGCCATGGCCTGATATTACACGAACCAGACTTTTTGACTAGTGATATTTATTCCCATTCAATTATTATTTGCTCTCGTTTGACAAGCTATATATATAAGCTGCCAATATATGCACTTTAGCTTCACCGAGGAACTCGGCGTGTGCTGGCATACGGCCTGTACGACCTTTAGCAATCGACTGTTTTATAGCCTTAGCTGAACCACCATACAGCCAGATATTGTCAGTCAGATTAGGCGCACCTATTGCCTGATTGCCCGTACCCTCAGGCGTATGACAAGCCACACAGAACATATCGAACTTAGCCTTACCAAGCGCAGCAACTTCAGCATTTATATCACGACCAGCCAGCTGCTGAACATATTCAGCAAGCTGAGCAACACCTTCTTCACCACCCACAGCAGCTTCCCAGGCAGGCATAGCACCAGTACGTCCATGCATAATAGTTGCCTTGATTATTTCAGGCTCACCACCATACAACCAGTCATTATCACGCAAATTCGGGAAATTTTTTGCACCACGTGCATCAGAACCATGACACACCGAACAATAGTTCACGAATAAACGTTCACCGGTACGCATGGCATCATCACTAGTTGCCAATGTTGCCAGGTCTTCACTAAGGAATTTATCGTATAAAGGACCAAACTCAGCATCCGCCTTAGCAATTTCGGTTTCATATTCAGAAACTGAGCTCCAACCCAGAACGCCAGGGTAGCTACCCATTCCCGGATATAATACAAGATACACAGCACCAAATACGATGGTGATATAGAACATGTACAACCACCAGCGTGGCAATGGTGTATTCAATTCCTGGAGATCTTCATCCCAAACGTGTCCAGTGGGTTTTGCCTCACCATCTTCTGGCAATTGAGCCTTGTTATTTATCTGAAGCAAATAAAGCATCCAGATGAATCCACCTACGACTATAGCGCTGATAAACCAGCTCCAGAATTCGCTATTAAAGTCAGCCATGATTACTCCTAATTTTTCTCATTATTACTAATTGGTTCGTCATCATCCATAGCCATACGTGCCGCTTTATCAAACTCGGCTTTACGACCACTTCCCCACGCCCATATTACGATGCCAACAAATACGGCAAACGCAACCACGGTCCAGATTATGTGTGCATTGGTGCTCATCGGCGTACTTTAACTTTGGTACCCAAAGATTGTAGATACGCAATCAAAGCGTCCATCTCGGTCACACCTTCTAAAACCGCTGGCCCATTCGCCACATCATCTTCGGTATAAGGCGTACCCACCAACATCAACGCTCTCATTTTGTCCTGAATCGATGAACCATCTAGCTGATTTTCTTCCAACCAGGGGTAGCTGGGCATAATAGACTCAGGCACCACATCACGAGGATTGATCAAATGAGCACGATGCCAATCATCGGAGTAACGCTCACCAACGCGATGCAGATCTGGACCAGTACGTTTAGAACCCCATAAGAAGGGACGGTCATAAATGAATTCACTGGCAACAGAATAATGCCCATAACGCTCAGTTTCTGCACGGAAAGGACGGATCATCTGAGAATGACAACCGACACAGCCTTCACGAATATAAATATCACGACCCGACAATTGCAGTGCGGTATAAGGTTTTAAGCCTGCAATCGGTTCGGTTGTTGATTTTTGAAAAAACAGTGGCACGATCTGAGCCAGACCTCCCCAAAGAACAACAACAATTGAAAGTACAATCAGGAGACCGACTTTGGTTTCTACTTTTTCCTGTAAGGTCATATCTGCTTCTCCTAATGCGCTGCTGCTGGCGCAGGAATGGTTGCTACAACCGGCTGACGCTTAGCGATTGTTTTAAATACGTTGTAAGCCATGATAAACATACCGGACAGGAACAACACACCACCCAGGAAGCGAACCACATAGAATGGATGCATAGCTTGAACACTTTCCACAAAGCTGTAGGTCAAGGTACCGTCAGTATTCACTGCACGCCACATCAAACCTTGCATCACACCCGAAATCCACATTGACGTGATATACAGCACAACACCGATAGTGGCGATCCAGAAATGTGTTTCGATCAGTTTTTTACTGTGCATCTCTGCGCCAAATAAACGAGGAATCAAAAAGTAAATTGAACCAATACTAATGAATGCAACCCAGCCTAGAGCACCTGAATGCACATGACCAATTGTCCAGTCTGTGTAATGCGACAGAGCGTTAACAGTCTTGATCGCCATCATCGGGCCTTCAAATGTTGACATGCCATAGAATGAAACCGACACGATCATGAATTTAAGAATTGGATCGGTACGCAATTTGTCCCATGCGCCAGACAAGGTCATCATGCCGTTGATCATACCGCCCCATGAAGGTGCCAATAGAATCAAGGAGAACACCATACCCAGAGACTGCGTCCAGTCAGGCAAAGCCGTGTAATGCAAATGATGAGGGCCTGCCCAAATATAGGTAAACGATAACGCCCAGAAATGCACTACTGATAAGCGATAAGAATAAACCGGACGCTGAGCCTGCTTGGGCAGGAAGTAGTACATGATACCGAGGAAGCCCGCTGTCAGGAAAAATCCAACCGCGTTATGTCCATACCACCACTGAATCATGGCATCTTGTACACCAGCATAAGCTGAATAAGATTTAAAAAGTGAAACTGGCACCGCTGCGCTATTAACAATATGAAGAATAGCTACAGTGATAATGAAAGCACCAAAGAACCAGTTCGCCACATAAATATGTTTAACCTTACGCGTTGCTACCGTGCCAAAAAAGACGACCGCGTAACTCACCCATACAATAGCAATAAGAATATCAATCGGCCATTCCAGCTCGGCATACTCTTTCGATGAAGTAATACCCAGCGGCAGCGTGATAGCAGCCAGAAGAATAATCGTTGTCCAGCCCCAGAAAGTAAAGGCCGCCAGTTTCGGTGCAAACAATCGTACATGACAGGTTCGCTGCACCGCATAATAAGAAGTTGCAAATAATGCCGAGCCACCAAAGGCAAAGACAACAGCATTGGTATGCAAAGGTCGCAGACGACCAAAAGTCAGCCATGGCGTATCAAAATTCATTGCCGGCCAGGCCATCTGAGAAGCGATTAATACGCCAACAGTCATACCCACAATACCCCAGATAACCGTCATCACGGCAAATTGTCTGACGACTGTGTAGTTATAGGTCATGGTTTCATCATTCATAGATGCATCCTTCTTTGTTCCTGGGAACTGTTTTTTTAATAAAATTTACAGTGTTAAAACGGGTTAGCATTGTAACCAATCTAAAATAACTAATCTACAAACTATGGCCTGGAAGCCATAGTACTTCCGTACGATTAGTTATCATCAAATACCTTCACCAAACACTTCTGGATAACAATTAATATCACACTGGTATGAGGTTGCGGGGCATTCAACCACATAATTAGAATGAATTCAAAAGAAACCAATAAAAAATACGGTTATTAATTTTTTTATTATAAAAACATGACATAGGCCAAGAAAAGTTAATTCTATTGATAATGATAATCAAAATAAAAACCAAGGAACATTATCCAGACTTGATACAAGTCACACATCAAAAAAAATAGCCACCGTAAAATTGCTCGACCAAAAACTATTGGATTCACATGAACAATCAAGTCATCTTCGACAAAGATTTGATCAGTCGCTACGATTGTTCGGGTCCTCGCTATACTTCTTACCCGACGGCTGTGCAGTTCAGCACCGACTACGGAACCGATGATTACTGCGAATGGGTGGATCACAGCAATAATGACCCCATACCCACTGCTTTGTCACTTTATTTACATATTCCTTTCTGCGACACCATCTGCTACTACTGTGGTTGCAGCAAGATTGTCACTAAGGATAAGGACAAGGCACCGGCCTATATCGACCTGCTCAAGAAAGAAATTGCCCTGCAAGGTGCTTTATTCGATAAAGATCGTCCTGTTACCCAGATCCACTGGGGCGGCGGCACACCCACCTTTCTTGATGATGAAACAATCCGTGATATTTTTAAAACCTTAAAACAACACTTTACTATACCTGAAGGTGACGAGGGTGAGTTTGGCATTGAAGTTGACCCGCGAACGGTTGACGAAGATCGCATAGCCCAGTTACGTAAAATTGGTTTTAATCGTATTAGTTTTGGCGTGCAGGATTTCGACCCCGATGTACAGGAGGCCGTCAATCGAATTCACACAAAAGAGCAAATCATTGAAGTGATCAATGCCGCTCGCAAAAACAATTTCTACTCTATAAATATAGATTTAATGTACGGCTTGCCTAAGCAGACATTAGAAAGCTTTGAAAAAACCATCAAAACAACCATTGATGCCAGCCCGGATCGCATTGCTGTTTATAACTATGCGCATATGCCAGACATGTTCAAACCGCAGCGCCGTATTAACGAAGACGAACTACCCAGTGCAGCAGAAAAATTAAAAATTCTGCAAATGACCATTGAGAAATTACAACAGGCAGGATACGCCTACATAGGCATGGATCACTTTGCCAAGCAAACTGACGCCCTAACCAAAGCACAACAACAAGGCACGCTACACAGAAATTTCCAGGGTTATTCCACCCATGCTGATTGCGACATTGTCGCCATGGGTATCACTGCTATCAGCAGTATTGGTGATAATTATTCGCAAAACGTAAGAACCATTGATGACTACAAGAAATTTATTGAACAGGGAAAAATTCCCGTTTTCAGAGGCATAGAACTGGAAGCTGATGATATTCTACGGCGAGAAATCATCAATCAGCTGATGTGTAATAACAAACTAGATATAGAACAACTGGAACAGAGATGGGGCATTGAATTTGAAGAATACTTCGATACCGCATGGCCTGCTTTACAAACCATGGCCAAAGATGGGCTGATCATTATAGATAAACAACATATTGAAGTCACAGCATCTGGCCGTTTGCTGGCACGTACCATCAGCATGGAATTTGACCGCTACTTAAAGAAAGACCTGCTCAAACGGCAATTTTCAAAAGTGATCTAGCCCTTAAGTCCTTTTTTCTCTTTAGAACCCTCACACTCACCGACAATGACTTTTAATCGATGAAGGTCAAGAATGCTGATACGACGTCGGTCAACTTTGATAATGCCCGCTTCCTGATACTGTGCAAACAAACGACTCACCGTTTCCACGGCAAGTCCCAGATAATTCGCAATATCCTGCCGCGGCATACTTAAAACAAATTCAGTAGCTTTCCAGTGACGCTCTTCCATACGACGGGAAATACTCAAAAGGAAAGTGGCAATTTTTTCCTCGGCACTCATCTTGC
>JBEQLM010000310.1:0-2249 GCA_040325975.1 Gammaproteobacteria bacterium
ATTGCAAAAATCTATCTCAGGGTAATCACATACCACCAATGTTATATTTTCCGGACAACTGCGTTGCAATTCCCTTCCTAATTGGCCATTTGCTCCAAGCAATAGTACTTTCAAATATATACCTCAGCATTTTCTAAAAGTTCACCGACTTTTTCCATAGGAAGAACGCGACGGTCATCAGCTAGTGGGTGTATCACGACAGTGGTGTCTTTGCGTGCTTCAACCACTTCATCGAGATAACAGATTGCGCCGTTACGTACAGCACGAGCCAGCGGGCCATCAACCCAGACGGTTTCACCACCGGAGATTAAAAAACGCCCGACTAAATCGGAGGAGGTTAAATCATCGTGGCAGGAAACTGTAATCAAGGGACGTTTCAAACGCCAGGCCATGTGTTCCATAAAACGGGTCTTGCCGCAGCCAGTCGGGCCTTTTAATAAAATCGGCAAACCCTGTCGATAGGCCGCTTCAAAGACTTCGATTTCTTCACCAATCGCCTGATAAAAAGGTTCGTCTTTAATGAAGTATTCTTCGGGTTTCAGGGCTTTGCTTTGCATGGCGGCGTTTCTTTATGTTGGGTTTCTGATATTTGAGGCAATCATTTTGTCGTTGTTAGTTAAATAATAATAACGACTTTTATGAGGTCATTATGCAAACGGTGATTTCTTCACGGTCGTGATACAGATGCTTGGCCTGAATCTGATGCGGAATGTTGGCCTGGTTCAACTGCTGGTGAATTAGCTCAAGACATTCATTCACTTCCTGCAGTCGTTTTTTCATCGGCAATTTTAAATTGAAGATGGCGTTGTGGCAGTCTTCACGGGTGAACCATTTGGCGATGAGTTTACTCACCAGTGAGGGGCGTTCGGCCATGTCACAAACCAGCCAGTCGATGGTTTTTTTCGGACGATAGGTGAAAGCATCAGTTTTGAAATGTTCGACCATGCCGCCGCGCATTAACTTGTCTTCCATCGGTCCGTTATCGATAGCGGTGACTAATAAACCGCGTTGCACTAATTGCCAGCTCCAACCACCGGGCGCGGCACCGAGGTCTACCGCGCTCATGCCGTTTTTAATGACTTTTGATTCATCTTCAATAAACCAGTGAATGGCTTCTTCGAGTTTTAATGTTGAGCGACTGGGTGCGGAAGAGGGCATGCGTAGGCGTGGAATACCCATGGCGATCTGTGCACTGTTGTCTATCGGTGTGAAACCAACAAAGGCCTGTTTGGAGTCTAAAAATAAAATGTGAAGACGTTGTCCTGAATGTGCGGATAGCAGTTTTTGTTTTTTCAGTTCAGTCAAAAGATGCGGTTTGAATTGTTTGCAGAAACGGCTGAGTGATTTGCCATCATTGGTATCAGGATAACTGAGTTCAATATTATTGAAATCCTGATCTAACGTTTTGATGGCAGTGATCAGTGGCGTCAGGCGATTTTGTTCGGGTAAGTCATCGATCTTGGCCAGACTGGCAAACCACTGGCGGGTAAAAATAAGCTGTTTGAAATTCAGTTGTGAGATAAGTCCACCGATATTCGGTTCACCTGCAGCAACCAGCAATACATAACCGGTGTCAGGTTTGGTCTGGATATAAGCGGGAAAGCCAGGGTTTGTGGCGTAATCCATGATCTCGCCAGCGCATTCTTTTTCGAAGCCGGGGCGGCAGAGTAGAACCAGTTGTGTGATGTTGTTCATGGTCTCATTTATACCAGTATGGAATATACGGTGTCATTTCCTAATATACGTTGTAACATCACATCAAAATTTTTAGAGGATATTCAATGGAAACCAGCGAAGTTAAAAAGATCATCGAGGTAGGTATCCCCGGTAGCGAAGCAACCGTTACCGCAGACGGCAGCAAATATATAGCGACCATCGTCTCTGATGCTTTTGAAGGCAAAACCATGGTAGCTGAGCAGAAGATGGTTTATGCCCTGTTGAATGAGCACATTCAAAGCGGTGCCATTCATGCTTTGACCATTAAAGCACTGACGCCTGAAGAGGCGAAGGCGCAGTAGTCTTTATCTATTTTTTCGAGCGTTCTTCGTAAGCACTGCCCTTAACACTGCCGCTGATAATTTTCATCATCTCCGGGAACACCTTGGGGCTGGCGGCGATGATGTCGCCACTTTTCAGGTAGTTATCGCTACCCTGAAAATCGGAAATGATGCCACCCGCTTCACGAACGATCAGGACGCCTGCGGCGATATCCCAGGCGCTCAAATTAAATTCCCAGAAACCATCAGTAC
>JBEQLM010000311.1:0-2238 GCA_040325975.1 Gammaproteobacteria bacterium
AAGAATTTATTGTCGTCGCTTTGGTTTGTGCCTTATTTCTTTTTCATCTGCGTTCTGCTCTGGTCATTATTCTTTCTTTACCGGTGGGTATTTTTGTTGCCTTTATTGTTATGGAACGCATGGGTATCAACGCCAATATTATGTCGCTGGGAGGGATTGCCATTGCCATTGGTGCCATGGTCGATGCCGCCATCGTGATGATTGAAAATGTACACAAGCATTTTGAGAAAACAGAAGTCACCGATGAAAATCGCTGGGAAATAATTAGACAGGCCTCATTGGAAGTTGGGCCACCACTGTTTTTCTCGTTGTTAATTATTACCCTGAGTTTTCTTCCTGTTTTCACACTGGAGGCTCAGGAAGGACGTTTATTTTCACCGCTGGCCTATACCAAAACTTTTGCCATGGCAGCAGCAGCGGGATTATCAGTGACGTTGGTGCCGGTATTGATGGGCTACTTTATTCGAGGACATATAACGCCGGAAAAAAATAATCCAGTGAACCAGTTTTTGATTAAATTGTATCGACCTGCGATTGATATGGTGATTAAAGAACCGACGAAAATATTGGCGATGAGTTTTGCCTTAGTGCTGTTAGGGCTTTGGCCGTTGACGCAAATCGGTTCTGAATTTATGCCTGATCTGGATGAAGGCGATTTACTTTATATGCCGACGACCTTTCCAGCGATATCAATCGGTAAAGCACAGGAGTTATTGCAGCAGACCGATAAGCTGATTATGACAGTGCCAGAAGTGAAGCGAGTTTTTGGCAAAGTGGGTAGGGCTGAGACAGCGACCGATCCGGCACCCTTGACCATGATTGAATCCACCATTCAGCTCAAGCCACGAGATCAATGGCGTGAGGGTATGACGCTGGAGAAATTGAAACAGGAACTGAATCAACGGATTCAGATTCCCGGTTTAACCAATGCCTGGGTGATGCCGATAAAAAATCGTATCGATATGCTGGCAACGGGGATAAAAACGCCAGTAGGTATTAAAGTTGCTGGAGCAAATCTGGATACGATTCAAAAAATTGGTCAGCAGATCGAAGCCGTGATTCAGGATGTGCCCGGCACCGCTTCAGTTTATTCCGAACGTGTCGCTGGTGGACGTTATGTGATGGTTGATATCGATCGATTAGCGGCGGCACGCTTTGCGCTTAATATTGCCGATGTGCAGGACGTAGTGCGTCTGGCTTTAGGTGGCATGCGTGTTGCACAAACCGTTGAAGGCCTGGAACGTTATCCCATCAATATTCGTTACCCACGGGATGTCAGGGATTCACTGGAGAAGCTGCGCAATTTACCGATTGTGACCCCAACAGGTGCGCATATTCCCCTGGCGGAAGTTGCAGATATTCGCATTGAAAGTGGGCCGGGCTTAATCAAAACCGAGAATGCACGTCTCAATGGCTGGATTTATATCGATATAGAAGGCCGTGATTTGGGCTCGTACGTAGAGCGGGCACAACGTGCAGTCAGTGAAAATATTGAGCTGCCACCAGGCTATTCAATTTCATGGTCGGGTCAATATGAATACATGGTTCGAGCCAAAGAAAGGCTGTCTACAGTTGTTCCTATCACATTGATAATTATAGTTTTATTGCTTTATTTAAGCTTTAAGAACTTTACTGAAGTCTTGATCATAATGGGTACATTGCCGTTAGCCCTGGTCGGTGGTTTATGGCTGTTGTATCTGCTCGATTACAATATGTCAGTGGCCGTGGGTGTCGGTTTTATTGCTCTCGCTGGCGTTGCTGTAGAGATAGGAGTGGTCATGCTGGTATATCTGAATCAGGCCTATGCACAGCATGTCAGTGATGCAGAAAAAAGTAATCGTACTTTAACCATTGAAAATATACGTTCAGCCGTTATTGAGGGCGCTTTATTAAGAGTACGTCCCATAATGATGACAGTTTCTGCCATAATAGTGGGGTTATTGCCGATCATGCTAGGAAGCGGTACGGGTTCAGAGGTAATGCGCCGAATAGCAGCACCTATGGTAGGTGGCATGTTGAGTGCTACAATCCTGACCTTAGTGGTATTACCCGCCGTGTTTTTGTTATGGAAAACTCGATTATTGCTTCATGATACGGGTAAATAAACAATAGAGACAAAAGTCTCAATAAAAATAAGATTAAAAAGATTTGAGACGGAGAAGTTGAATGATTATTCCAGTAATTCTATCGGGTGGTTCCGGTACCCGATTGTGGCCGCTATCAAGAAAAATGCACCCC
>JBEQLM010000312.1:0-2222 GCA_040325975.1 Gammaproteobacteria bacterium
GGGATGCACATAAATATGAGTACTTCATGTGCGGACCAAAGCCCATGAGCAATACAGTACAAAAGGGACTACGTGCACTGCACGTACCTCTGGCTAAGATTCATTTTGAACTCTTCGATATGGTCTAGGGTGATGAGACATGCGTGAACAATGGGCGAGACGAATTGTACTTATCACCGGGCTATTGGTACTGCTATTGGCCTTTCTTTTTGCGACCTTGCAAAACCCAATTAAAACGACGGACATAACAGAAAACAGGGATCATCAAGCAACTATCGACTTTGAACCGGAACGTATCGAAGCAGGCCGTCAGGTTTACCAGCAACAGAATTGTGCTCGCTGTCATTCTATAGCTGGCGAAGGTAATCCACGTAACCCGCTGGATAACGTTGGCGCAAAATATTCGGCTGAAGAGTTGCGTGACTACATCACCGGAGCAGATCGTTTGAAACTCTCAAAGCGTAGCTCAAAACTTAAACAGCAGTATCAATTACTGCCGGCTGATGAGCTTGATGTGCTAATTATTTATATGCGAAGTTTGCGTTCGTAGTAAAAAGGAATTTGAAACTTTAATTATCACAATGCTGTCAATACTGACACAATATTAATAATATGAAGCCTTATGCAACACTCATTATTTAAGATACTGACTTTATCTCTAACATTACTAAGCTGTACCTCAGCCTGGTCTACAGACGTTGAAACCCTTCTTGCTGGAAAACAGGCCCCTTACGGCGTTGTATTTGAGATTGTTAGTGGAGAACCCGGTATACTTAAGAAACTATTACCCGAGATTAAAGCTGATATTAAAAAACTACGCGATCGTTTTCCCGAACTACCTGTGGCAATAGTCACGCACGGCAATGAACAGTTCGCTTTATTGACCGAAAATCGTAGCAGCGAAACCGTGGCTCATAGCCTGGTCGAAGAATTAGTTAAATCCAATGATGTTGATGTGCATGTCTGTGGTACACATGCACAATGGAAGAACAAAGCGCCAGAAGACTTTCCAGATTATGTCAATGTATCCGCAACAGGCCCCGCACAAATAAAAGATTATGTGGCCTTGGGTTATGAATTAATTACCTTGCCCTGGTAAATCAGTTATAAAAGATAAATCATTCACCGCAGAGAAAACATTAAATTGTCTATTAGGAACAACTGTGATCTGGATTTCCCCCGGGTTTTCGAAAACGGCCAGAAGCGGATGTTCAACGCGGTTAATACTTCTAACCTAAACTAACTAAATTTGTTGAGTGCTTTCTAAAAATACAAAGCTACACCAAGTGTTATAAGCGTAACCCCTGATTCTCCAGTTGTTTTTACACCGCCAACTCTTGGAAATTTCTCAAACTCAGCTCTTAGTGCAAAAGTTCTGCTTACACCAAAATTAGCGCCAAAACCAAAAGTTACATCCATGCCTTCAGAACTTGCTATAGTTCCGTTCAAAGTGCCACTCGAAAATTTCTTTGCTTGCCAATACATTAGACCAACTTTAGCAAATATATCTACATTGTATGATGCTGGAATAATGCCAAATATAGAGGAATTTAAGCTAGCAGATTCTATCGTTAAAGTATCTACGTTGCCTGTAATTACTGATTCACCCATGTCTATATAAGCCACCTCAAATGCAAAGTTCCGGTGGGTTTTTGCACCACCATATACTTTAAAAGAAGCGTCACTATCTTCGCACGAAACAACAGTGATACCAGAGGATTCACAAGCATCTTCTATCGTGGCTTGTCCAATGGATAAGCCTACGTATGGGTATGTCGCAGCGTTCAAATTATTTACAAAAGCAAAAGAAGTAATGATTAAAGGTATAGAAATATAAGTAGATAAATTTTTCATTTTTTTCATTTTTCTTAGTTAATAATCAATTCATACATAACTTCGTATCGTTACGATGTCTTAAATTAAACTATACTAGTAACTAATGCTAGATATATCAATACCGTCATATATAAGCATTACCTGTTATAGACAAGTCTTGTTCAGTATCGTGATTGTCCGCAGCGGGTCGGCTACCGACTTTAGAGTAAGTCATTAGTACCAAATCAATTCAGCAGTCGCTTAACGGCCAAAAGCTGACGTTCGACTATTTCTTTAAGACAAACAAAACCCCGCACTACGGCAGGGCTGATATGCATTATGTATGACAGATACTAAGTGCGAGCTTTTCGTTTACCCACCCCGAACAAACCTATAAGACCTGCACC
>JBEQLM010000313.1:0-2219 GCA_040325975.1 Gammaproteobacteria bacterium
GGGGCAATCTTGCCGCCCAATACCACCCCGCCCTGCCGTTTGTTGGGCACATAGGGAATGTCGACCCCGATATGCCAGAGCACCGAGTTGATCGCTGATTTTCTTGACGAACCAGTACCAACAACGTCGCCAACGTAAGCAACAGGATGACCCTTTTGCTTGAGTTCAGCGATAGTTTCTAATGGATTATCCATTTTGCTAATCAGCATGGATTTAGCATGCAAAGGAATATCAGGACGGCTCCATGCTTCAGTCGCTGGCGACAGATCATCGGTATTGGTCTCGCCGGGTACTTTATAAACAGTAACGGTGATCTCTTCCGCCATTTCTGGCTTGGAAGTAAACCATTCCGCATCAGCCCATGAACGAATTACACGCGCGGCGAATTCATTGTTAGCGGCTTTATCTGAGATATCGTGGAAAGCATCGTAAATAAGTAAGGTGTGAGATAACGCGGTAGCGGCAGCATCGGCCGTCGCCTCAACATCCAGTAACTCGATCAACGGATGAATGTTGTAACCACCCAGCATAGTGCCAAGTATCTCAGTCGCACGAACCTGTGAAATCAACTCGCAGGCAGTTCCACCTTTGGCAACATCGGCGAGAAAAGCCGCTTTAACGTAGGCGGCCTGATCCACACCCGGCGGTACGCGATTAACCAGCAGATCCATCAGGAATTCAGCTTCCCCAGCTGGTGGATTTTTGATCAATTCGATCAGTTCAGCAACTTGCTCAGCACTCAGTGGTAGTGGTGGTAAGTCTTCTGATTGACGTTGTTTGACATGTTCGCGATAAGCCTCAAGCATGCGTATTCCTCAGTGTGCAAATAAAAGGAGCGTATTATAGCTTTTGTGGACACCAGTCACAAAAAAAGCCCGCATATGCGGGCTTTTTTTTCTCAATAAATCAGACTTTTGAGTTATCTATACAGCCACCTAAGGTCGCTACACAGATAGAGGTTGTTAATCAGAGACTAAACTAAACCCTGATTAATTGCTTCAGCTTGCTTACGCGCCAGCACAAAGCGACCAATACTCTTGTCACGCTCCATGGACAACTCAGGAATACCGGGGCGATCAACGAATTGCGCCAAAGTAATACCATCCAGGAATGCATATAAACGGTCACTCAAATCAGTCCAAAGTTCGTGAGTCAGGCAACGCTCACCGCCCTGACAATCACCTTCACCATTGCAATTGGTCACATCGACCGTTTCGTCAACAGCACGAATAATCTGTGCAATGCTTATTTCGCTAGCTGGTTGAGCCAAACGGTATCCACCACCCGGACCACGTACACCTTTCACTAAACCGGCTTTACGAAGATTGGAAAACAATTGTTCAAGATATGACAGAGAAATACCCTGACATTGTGAAATATCACCCAGTGTCACAGGCCCCGCTTTATCATGGATAGCCAGATCAAGCATTGCAGTAACACTATAACGTCCTTTTGTAGATAGCTTCATAACTCTAATCTCCAATTTTTTTCTCAATAAGTAACGATTAATATTATATAAATACCTAGTAAATTAGTCAAGTATTATTTAAATGATAATGATAATTAATATCATTCATATCTATTAAAACATAAGACCATAGTTAAAACAAGCATTTATGCATAAGCCGCCAGTGCCAATTCCTTGGTATAAGCTTGTTGAGGCTGATCGAGCACATCTATGACAGAGCCCTGTTCTACAATTTCACCCTCTTTCATCACAATAATACGATGTGACATTGCACGAATCACCCGTAAATCATGACTGATAAAAATATAGCTAAGACCATGTTTTTTCTGAAGTTTTGCCAACAATCCCAATACTTGCTTCTGTACTGAGACATCCAGTGCGCTAGTAGGCTCATCCAATAAGATCACCTCCGGCTCTAGAACCACTGCTCTGGCGATAGCAATACGCTGGCGCTGACCACCAGAAAATTCGTGTGGATAGCGGTTGATGAAATAGGGATTCAGCCCCACGATCTGGAGCAAGTCCCGGACTTTCTCTTTCAGAGCCTTCCCCTTGAGGATATTATGCACCTCAAGCGGTTCTCCAACAATTTGTCCCACTGTCATCCGGGGATTTAGCGACGCGTACGGGTCCTGGAAGATCATTTGCATACGTCGTCTCATGCGGCGCAGTGCTTCGCCCTTCAGATTGCACAGGTTTTGGTTTTCAAAATAGACCGTCCCCGACGTCGGGCGGTAGAGTTGCAGAATGC
>JBEQLM010000314.1:0-2218 GCA_040325975.1 Gammaproteobacteria bacterium
CAAGACCAGAAATACCGCCGCCGATAATGAGTACGTCGGTATCCATTAATACGTGTTCCAAAGATTGTTTCTATTCATGCTCCAGGCCTCTTAGGTATTTTTCCGCCAAAACGTTTCGCTGCCAGTAGTGACAAATGTTCCGCTGTCACCTGGATTTCCCCCTGTTCACGAACAAAGGCTTCAGCGCGTTTTTTAATCATGGCACGTAAAAAACCGGGTATGCGTGATAGTCGTAGTTCAGCATCCGAAGTCCACTGAATCGTATTTTCGTCCTGATAAGGTTGAATCACAGCCGTGCCTTCTGGTACATGTGTGCACCAGGGGTCTGCATCCATGAGTGAACCGCCCATGGCCAAAGGCCGCGCCCGACAACCACCGCAGAGTTTCTGATATTCGCATTCACCGCAGGCACCCTTGAGTTCTGGCGTGCGCAGTTGTTGCAACATGTCAGCCTTGTCCCAGATATCTAAAAACGATTGTCGACGAATATTGCCGATTTCATCAGGAATGTAAGGGCAGGCGGTGACGGCTCCTTTTTCGGTGATGCGACAGTAATGCACACCGGCGATGCAGCCGTCACCGTCATAACCGGATATTCGATTCATTAATGATTCTGGATTACGCTCATAGGCGACTCGCTTAAAATGGGGGGCGCAGCGCGGACGAATAATGATGTCATCATATTGTTCCTGTGCGTCCATAATTTGATGCAGCAATTGATCATATTGTTGTGGGCTGATATCCGACATGGACTCACCACGACCAGTGCAAATAAGGAAAAAAATATTTAAAACGCGTGCGCCTTTTTCCCGGCTAAAGCGAATAATGTCATTAAGTTCGTGGGCATTGTCTTTGGTCGCTGTGAAATGGATCTGAAATGACAGCTCGTGTTTGCGGCAGTGCTCGATGCCTTTCAGCGTTTTTTTCAGGGAACCTTGAAGACCACGAAAATCGTCATGACGTTTTTCATTTAAAGAATCAACACTGATGCCTACACCCAGAGCCCCCGCTTTTTTCAAAGATAATACACGGCGCTCAGTAAGCAGTGCGCCATTTGTACCCACCACCATGGCAAGCTCTTTTTGAGCACCATGTTCTATCATTTTTTCCAGATCGGTACGCGCCAGTGGCTCACCGCCGGTGAGCACAATCATGGTTTGTGTGCCACGACTAGCTACCTGGTCAAGAATGTTTTTAACTTCGTCAACACTGAGTTCATCATCTGCACCATTTGCTAAGGTATCGGCATTCTGATAACAATGCGCGCAGGCTAAATTGCAGCGTTTGGTGATGTTAATGGCGAGTAGATAAAGATCATTCATATGTTTTCATTGGCGGGGTAATGTCTATCTATAAACCTGAGTTTGAAAATGAACGCGAATTAATGAAAATGTTTTTTCGCGTTCATTGCGGACTTTTATTTTTTGTTTTAATCACTATTACGCGGGTCATCCGGATCAAGGTGAAAACTCCCACCCATATTCCACTGGCCTTTTACCTGTTCAACGGTTGCAAGATTAATCTGCTCCAGTTGATTGCGTTGAGCATAGGCTTCAATTTCTTTGATCAACATGCCCTGCACCATAGGCGGTGCTTTTTCTATGCCTGCACGGGCATCCTCATCCCATGGCATACTGGCTTCCACTTTGCTTGAGCCCTGGCCAAATATTGCCAGCAGGCTTTCGATGAACTCCCCGGTAATTTCATTTAAACCCTGCTGTGCGCCAATGGCTTCAGCGGCTTTTTGGGTCATGTTGCGGCTGGTACCTTTGGGGATTTTGTTTAGTCGTTGTTGTGCCTCTTCGGTCCAGGGTAGTTGTACCTCTGAATCAGATTGCATGGCTTCACCCATACCGGCGAACGGACATTTACTAGGGCTTTCCTGTTGCTGTTTTACTTCTGGTGCAACCACAAAGGGCAGAATGTGTTTTTCCTCAACAATGGCGCTGCTGGAGAGTTTTGCTTTCTTTTCAGCACGTCTGCGGGTGTTATCGCGTAGGGTTTCGTCTACAACTGAATTTAATAGCTCGATAGCTTGAGCTGACCAATTCATGTCTGAGAAATTTTGTTTCTCAATTTGTGTGGGTTTTTCTTTCATCCCGGCTGGGCATAAATTATTGGTGGCTTCATCGACAATACTTGCGGTGATGACCGTATGTCCCTGTTGTTGTGCATATCGCAGAATGGCCATGCGTGCCATGCCCTGTACAAAGGGTGG
>JBEQLM010000315.1:0-2216 GCA_040325975.1 Gammaproteobacteria bacterium
AAAAACTGCGAAAAGTCTAATCTGACCGGAGATAAAGCGCGGTAGGTACGATTAGCGCAGCGTAATCGTACGCATGTGTTGCATAAACCAGTTCAACTCGCACCGCAAAGCAGACAATCAATCTATCTGCCTTTAAGTTTCTGAGCTTCTGATAGCGTGTGTTTGTAGTACTTACCTAACGCTTTATCACTTGATCGACGTTCAGAGAGAGAGGCTGAATTAAACGCTTCTTCTCGCAGTAACTTGAGATAGTTATTTAAACGTCTCTGATCTATGTTTCCAGAGACAATAGCTTGTTGAACAGCACAGCCAGGTTCAGCTTGATGTTGGCAGTCACTAAATTTACATTGTTCTGCATACGCTTCAATATCCGCAAATGTAGTTGCAATACCTTCCTTGCAATCAGCCATTTGAATTTCTCGCATACCGGGTGTATCTAAAATCACCCCCCGTTCACCTAAAGAAATAAGCGAACGTCGTGTTGTAGTATGTCGGCCTTTGTCATCATCTTCTCTTATGCCGCGGGTGCTTTGCCGTTCTTCACCAAGCAGTGTATTAATCAGTGTTGATTTGCCCACGCCTGATGAGCCCAAAACAGCGATAGTGATTCCTTCATTTATCCAGGGAGATAGTTTGTTGACACTTTCTTCATCTAAGCAATTAATGGCTTCAACCATCAAAAATGGATCCAGCGCTTGAACCTGCTCGACAAAGCTTTGAGGTGTTTCTGATTGATCGCTTTTGCTTAACAACACGACCGGTTCTGCACCTGACTCATTCACCAAAGAAAGAAAACGTTCTATCCTATTAAGATTAAAGTCATCATTCATTGAAGATACAATGAAAGCAGTATCAACATTGGCGGATATAAGTTGCCTCTTCAATTTACTGCCTGCGGCTTTTCTGGAAAAACAGGTTTTACGATCAAGTAGACGTATTATATGTTGCTGACTATCTAACAATAGCCAATCACCTACTACCATTTCAGGCATAGTCGCTAATAAATGAATATTGAAAGCGCCTGATTCTGTGGCTACGGTTATTTCAGATTTATACTGCTCAACAATTCTTGCAGGAATAGCGTCATCCCACTCATCTAACGAGAGCTGCTGCTGAAAAAAGGCTTGCCAACCTAAATTAGCAAGTGAACTAAAGTGTGACATCATCAATCTCTTTGGCTTTTGACTATGGATGTTTTGTGGTCAGAGTAAAAAATATGATGCAGAGTTAATGTTGATGTAAGTGGTTTTTACTCTGACCCAAAACTCCCCAATAATTTAAAAATAATCAGTTTTTATTTGCATTAGAATAGCCTGTAGATTAAGTTTTACGGGCGATTAATATCCACTACCCCATTGATTTTTTTTCTTCCAGGAAATTCGAGTTAGTAACAAGCCTAAAATCAAACTTCCAATAGAAACGCCGCCACCTATTAAAAACCACTCTTTTATATTTTTATCACTTAATACAGAAATTTTGTTCGATAGTTTTTCATTAACCTGTTTTTGTTCTGTTATGTCTTTTTTTAGCTGAATGTTTTCTTCTGCTATTTCTATGGGTTTAGCTGCGCTTTCACGAAGTTTACTTAGCGTATCTAATAGATTCTGTATTTTGCTTTCAAGTTGTGTGTTTTCTTTGTTTAGATCCTGATGTTGTTGATTAAGGTTGCTCAGGTCTTTTTTTAGGGCCTTGTTTTTGTCACGTATGGATGCGATATTTTTATCAATGCTAATAATGCGATCGCGGGCTACGGGTTGATCCTGTAGGTATTTGGTTTCTACCCAGCCCAGTTTATTGTTGTTAGCCTCCAGCATAATCTGGGTATAGTTGCCATCCTCAGAGATTTTTTTAATTAGTACTGGGGTGCCGCTGTTTAGAAATTTGAGAATTTTATGGCCGGTGGTGATGCCTGTGCGCATAGGAATTGTCAGATCATCTGTGACATATTGTCTGGATTCTGCCCAGCTTGTAGATATGATACTCAGTGCCATCAATATAAGGCTTAAAAATTGTGTGATACGCGTGTTCATTTTTCCCTGTCCGTTATTTTTCTTGCTAGGTATGCATTATATAACACTGTTTGCATAAATCTAATGGTTCTGTTTATACAAGAATGGGTACTATTTTCATAATTCAGGGAAAAACTGCGAAAAGTCTAATCTGACCGGAGATAAAGCGCGGTAGGTACGATTAGCGCAGCGTAATCGTACGCATGT
>JBEQLM010000316.1:0-2215 GCA_040325975.1 Gammaproteobacteria bacterium
GTAGTTATGCTGCACCTGAGGTTAAAAGAACGATTGATTTTTTACGCAATCAAAGATTGATTAATGCTAATGAAATTGTGCATATACATATTCTTGGCTCAGAGCAACAGATTAAATCGTTGGAAAATGTGTTTAAAACAGATGCTCTAAACGATATAAATATACACAAAATTAGTGACTTACAATTCAGAGCTGGCTTAGAAGGGTTGTCAGGGAAATTTGCAGATGGCATCCTTACCTGGTTATGTGCGAAGCAACTGGCCCTACAAGCACACTATGGTGAGGTAAAAGAGTATAGCCAGTATTATTACGCGCTTGGCTCAAAAGCTTTAAAGGCTGCCAGTATTTTGCTGGCATTATCAGCATTATTAATCACAGAGTCGAATTTATCCGGAGTGATTGAACATGAACGCTCGATAGAGTTGTTGGCTGAGCAAGCTTCAGAGTATCAAAAAACCTATAAAAAACGTTTTGAAGAGTATGAACCTGTTTTTAAGAATGCGAGATCAATGAATGCCGCGGTAGATATGGCAGACCGAATTCATCTACACGGTCAAACCTCACCACTTGATTTTATGATTGAATTGAGTGAGGTCTTATCTCGATCTGGACTTGGTGTGGTTCACGTAGATAAGATTGAATGGAAGGCAGAGCAGTATAAGAATATAAATGATAAAAAACAAATATATAAAGAAAAGGGAGATGTTACGACTGAAGATCCAATACGACATGTTGGGGTGATTCATGGACGGATAGCCGTTTCAGATAAAAATTATCGGGGTTCTGTTTCTCAGGTGAATAGAATTATCACTGCTCTGGCTCAGCATAAGAGGGTGGAGCATGTAGAAGCTATTGAAATGCCGGTTGAAGTTCGTCCCGAAAAAGCGTTTACCGATGAGAGTGGTCTGAATGTAAATGTTACCGCGAATAAAGAAAAAGGTAAATTTGCACTGAGAGTGACTATGAAGGAGGCGGTGCATGAGTAAGAAGGTTCATCTTCATCCGCTAATAAAACAGCCTTTGATTCTTTTTGCGGTAGTGACAACTTTTTCCATAATTATCGTATCGGTTTCTGATTATTATTTAAATCATGCCTCTGATGGTCGTGACTCAGCAAATAGAGCCATGAGAATATGGAAGAATAAGATCGATGGTTCAAGAGAAAGTAATAAAATTATCGATGAATATGAAAATCGGTATCTGGATTTAGTGAAAAAGAATATTGTTGGTGAAGAAAATCGGCTTAACTGGCTGGAAACTATACAGCTAACCGCCAATGCAAAAGGTATGTCATCGGTAAAATATAATGTGCGTAGTCAAAAATTAGTCGAGGATAAAAAAGGTCAGCATAGAGCGCAAGGTTTAAAAGTATATCGAAGCGAGATGACGCTGGATATGAAAATGTCGCATGAAGGTGATTTGTTTACGATGTTGAATACCCTGGAAGACAAAGCGCAAGGGCTTTTTACCGTTGATAAATGCAATATTGATAATCCAGTTAAAACATCAAGTAGCAGTAGCGAGAATATGACTTCGCGTTGTGAGCTGGGCTGGTATACATTCAAGTCGGCCGAAAATAATGGAAAAAAGTAAAATGATAGTCTGGAAAGAAATATTGTTGTTTTTATGTATATTCATTCCAGCGCAGGTGGCTGCGCAGCAATATAGCGAGCAATCGCTGAAAACCTTATTTACCAGCCAGCAGGAACGACTGGATATCGAGCGTGGCAGAAAAGGAAACAATTCCTCGGGTGATCAGGGGTTGGTAGGCCCCTCTAGTGTGCAGATTAATGGCATGGTAAAACGCAGTAATGGAAAAAGCGTAGTTTGGGTCAATGGTAAAAGCACTTTGGATAACTCAATGGTTGATGGTGTTAAAGTTTATTCAAAATCAATCAGGACAAACAATAAAATCCCGGTGATGATTGATGGGCAAAAGGTTTATATCAAACCTGGCGAAACCTGGTCAGAAGAGTCGGGTGTTTCAGATGTTGGCAATTAGTCGTCATTTATAAGATATAAAATTATGGCTGCTGGAGCATTAGTTCAAACATCAAAACAGCAGCGAGGCTTGGCTTTGCTGGTGTTAATAATTGTCATTATTTTGGCCTTCTCTTCCTATTTGTTATCTGGACTTTCAGTGAATCAGGTTAAAACAGATCAAAAAGTAAAAACTCAACTAGCACTAATAAAAGCTAAAAAAGCATTATTGGGG
>JBEQLM010000317.1:0-2208 GCA_040325975.1 Gammaproteobacteria bacterium
GTTTGAAAACTACCAGCCCGAAGCATCCATGCTGCACGGTGATTTATGGACAGGTAACTACAGTGCTTTACCCGATGGCACCCCCGTAATATTTGATCCAGCCTTTTATTATGGTGATCGTGAAGCCGAACTGGCGATGACCACTTTGTTCGGCAGCTTCAGCCGCGACTTCTACGCCGCCTACAACGAAGCCTGGCCACTGGATGAAGGTTATGCAACGCGCCGCACCTTCTACAATATCTACCACATCATCAACCACACCAATTTGTTTGGCGGTGCTTATCATGGTCAGGCGATTGGAATGATCGGGCAGGTGTTGGCAGAGATTAGTTAATTTTTCTAGCATTAAGATAGTTTCAGAGAAGGAAACCTCAGGTTGCTGGACTATTATGGCAATAAATACAAAGATCAGAAAAAGCGATATGCAATCTTATCTATCTGCGCGGCCCGACTGATATTTTTAATCTACTAACCCCTTCCCAACGGCGCACGCGCTAAACTCAATACAGAAATTCGCTCAACACCCAATTTTTTCAATACCCTGGATAGTTCATTCACAGTCGAACCCGTGGTAACAACATCATCAATAATCACCACATGTTTATGCGACAAAACCTCCACCACCTCAAACGCACCACGGATATTCCTCCGTCGTGCTTTTGCGTCTAGCCCAGTTTGTGAAACCGTCTCACGTACTCGCTGAACCGCATTCAAATCTATCGGCCACCTCGTCTTTTTTGATAGTGCTCGCGCCAACTCAATCGACTGATTAAAACCGCGCTCGCGTAGTCGTTTTTTGAACAGGGGCACCGGCAGGATACAAACGGCTTCATCGGCGGATATTTGTTCGATGCAATCCGAAGCAGCCAACAAATCACCCAGCAAACGTGCATGCGTTAATCGATCATTAAATTTCAGTTGCTGAATAAACCAGATAACAGGTTGCTCATAACTAAACACGCTAAAAGCTTCGTCATAATGAGGTGGCTTTTTCTGGCAACGACCACAGACTGAGCCCTCAGAGGTGTTCGGGGGTAGTGGTAGGGCGCAAACTACGCAAGCCGTGTGATTAAAAGGTAGAGTCTGATGGCAATGTTCACACAGATCCATACCCTGACACCCCGCGCCCCCACACAGCAGGCATCGAGGTGGGTATATCAACGGCACGCCAGAATGAACTGCTGAATAGAATAACCCTTTAATATCCATTTTCTCGAAGACTCCTTGTCGTGGCATAATAGCGCCCTTGATATTACACCTATTATAGATAGCAGATACCCACATGAGTAATTTACGACACGACTGGACGATGCAGGAAATTACTGCATTATTTGATTTACCCTTCAATGACCTGCTTTTTCAGGCACATAGCCTGCATCGCGAGAACTTTGACCCCAACCACGTTCAGGTCAGTACGCTGCTCAGCATCAAAACCGGTTCCTGTCCTGAAGATTGCTCTTACTGCTCACAAAGCGCGCGCAACGAGGCAGAACTGGAACGCGAACGTCTGCTGCCACTGGACGAAGTACTGGGCAAAGCCAAAGAAGCCAAAGACAATGGTGCTTCACGTTTTTGCATGGGCGCTGCCTGGCGCAACCCGACGGACAAAAATCTGGAACGTGTTATCGACATGATTCAGGGCGTGAAATTCATTGGCATGGAAACCTGTGTGACGCTGGGTATGCTCACCGAAACGCAAACTGAGCGCCTGAAAGAAGCTGGCCTGGATTATTACAATCACAATCTCGATACCTCACCGGAATTTTACGGCGACATCATCACCACGCGCACTTATCAGGATCGCCTCGATACGCTGGAACACGTGCGCAACGCTGGTATCAATACCTGTAGTGGCGGCATTCTAGGCATGGGCGAATCACGTAACGATCGTGCTTCATTGATGCAACAACTGGCAAATTTACCGAAACACCCCGATAGCGTACCGATTAACATGTTAGTCGCGATCGAAGGCACACCTTTACAGGATGTACCTAAACTCGAACCACTGGAATTTATCCGCACGGTGGCGGTGGCTCGCATCATGATGCCTGAATCTTATGTACGCCTGTCCGCGGGCCGTGCCGAAATGAGTGATGAAATGCAGGCCATGTGTTTCTTTGCTGGTGCCAATTCAATGTTCTATGGTGATAAATTACTGACTACGGATAATCCCGATGAGAATCACGACCAGCAATTGTTCAATAAACT
>JBEQLM010000318.1:0-2198 GCA_040325975.1 Gammaproteobacteria bacterium
CCATGAACAACAATACCGACAAGTAGCCTTTGCTGGTGTACTCGGTTAAAAATGCGAGTACTTCAGGGTGATTTCGAATATCAGGTACGGAGTCCTGTAGAAACTGTAAGCCAATAAATAAAACGGCAAAACCAATAATAAAGTATCCCCACTGCCGAGCTTTTTCGCTTTTTGAAATAATCAGTAAAAAACCTGCGCCGACCAGTGGCAGGGCAATCGCGCTCATTTTTACTTTGAAACCAAGAATGGAAATTAACCAGGCTGTGACCGTAGTGCCGATATTGGCGCCCATGATGACGCCGACAGCTTCGGTAAGCGTGAGTAAACTGGCATTGACGAAACTGACCACCATCAGGGTGGTAGCTGATGAAGATTGAATAGCGGCGGTAATAAAGAAACCGGTTAATAAGGCAAAAAATCGGTTTGAGGTGGTGCTGGCGAGTATGCTCCGCATCTGGTTGCCTGCCAGCACCATCAGAGCATCACTCATGACTTTCATCCCGTATAGGAATAGTCCGAGTGAACCTAATAGCGTTAGTAGGTCAGTGAAACCAAAGTCCATAACATCATTGTTGTTTGTAAAATGGCATGCTTAACAATATCACGTTAATACTATTCTGGTAAAAGAGTTATCTCCTTTTTTATGGCTAACAAGGTCAACAAAATGGTGTAGTTTCAACTACTTTATTACAACATCAATTTTGTATAGTGAATGGCATGCAACACAATTGTTCAACAATTCTGTAAGCTGTCGAAGACTGTGGTCAGGATCACCCAATTGTTCTGCATTAAGTGCCAGCTCATCAAATTTGTTATGCGTATCCCCTCCCCATTTTTTAAAGGCTAGCGGAAGTTTGCCTACGAGTGAACCGGGCATTGCTTTTTGTGCCTGATTTCCTACCATGCGTGCGGCTTCAGCGATTTTAGACATATCTTCTCTGCTTATGCCATCTGTAATTGCCTGCACACTGGATAGAAATGTGCGCATTTCAGCTAAAACAAAATTACGTTCAGCCGGTTCAAGTACTAACAGCTGGCGGCCATCATCACTGGCTACCACTGAGCCAACAATAATAAATTTATAACTCATGGCAACTAATGCAATTAGAAGTACAGCAGAAATAGACCAGCTTAATTTACACATATGTAGTTCCGGATATGAGGGTGAGGGATAAGTATAAATTCGAAAGTCTCTAATTCATACAAATGAAAGGCGAATTATTCTTCTTTATTGCTGTGGTTACAAGATCGCATCCTGTTAATCTTGATTCTAGTCAATAATTTTCTTGCGCATATCTTTAGTGCGGCCATGCCTGGTCTTGCTATCCATGCGTTTTTTTTGTGAATTTTTACTGGGTTTGGTGGCTCTACGTTTTTTAGGTGTGACTAAAACTTTCTGGATTAAAGTCTGAAGCCGTTCGAGTGCCGCTGCTTTATTTTTATCCTGACTGCGAGTTTGCTGTGCTTTGATGATGACAACACCCTCTTTGGTGATGCGGTGGTCACGTAGTGCTAATAAGCGTTGCTTATAAACTTCAGGGAGTGATGATGCTTTGATATCAAAGCGTAAATGAATAGCGGTTGATACTTTGTTGACGTTTTGCCCACCCGCACCTTGTGAGCGGACAGCGCTGATCTCTATTTCGTTATCATCAATACTGACGTTGTTGCTAATCCTTAACACAGCGCACAGACGACATTAGCCGTACAGGCAGAGGTAGGCGGTTTCGGTTTCAACTTTGACATCAAAAGCACTATTTGCATCAATATCGAAAGACTCACCGGTCTTGTAGGTGGTGAATTCATTCTCGCCAGCCAGTTTGATGGTGAGTGCACCACTGACGACGGTCATTTTTTCTTTGTCATCGGTGTTGAAGACATAATCGCCCGGAACCATAACACCAATGGTCGCAGGCAGGGTCTCGGTTTTGAAGGCGATGGACTTGATATTACCGTCGAAATATTCGTTAACTTTTAGCATGTTTGATCTCTTTGATTTTTTAGCTATACACGTGGCTGAATTATAAAACTAGATTTTGGTTTTGTCTTATTTATCCCGGCTGACCATCGATACGTGGTTTGATCAGCATAGCTGCAAAAAGGATGAGAAAAATGCCAAAACCAGCGATCCAGAGTATCTGCGAAATGACAATCCACATGTTGTATAACTCGGGTAGCGGTAGCGGCAGAATAACCCG
>JBEQLM010000319.1:0-2186 GCA_040325975.1 Gammaproteobacteria bacterium
TTCAGCTGGTTAGAATGCCGGCCTGTCACGCCGGAGGTCGCGGGTTCAAATCCCGTCCGGTCCGCCATTTTCAATCTCTTAGTTAACTAATAAAACTTAGATTTTAGGTTTCACTTTAGTTGGCTAATATCAATAATAATCTATTGAGCGGCTTCATAGCGCTTATATAATTCATACAAGGTTAGTTTCATGCTGCAAGCTATTAATGATCGAAGTAAAGGTTGGTTAGGTATTTTTATCGTTGTCTTAATTACGCTACCTTTTGCTTTTTGGGGCATTAATTCTTATGTCGGTGGCGGTGGCGAGCAGTATGCGGCCAAGGTCAATGATATAGAAATTTCACCACGTGAATTTGAATATAATCTTTCTAATCAGCGCCAAAAACTTCAGGAGCAATTTGGTGGCAAGCTTCCTTTTGAAGATGTGGTTCTGAAGCAGCGAGTTATGGATCAGCTTGTAAATAGAAAATTACTGGAAGATAGGGCCGTTAATTCTGGCTACAGTATCTCAGATGCGCAGTTAACTGAAAATATTAAAAAGGTTTTCACAAGAGATGGCAAGTTCGATAGAGCGTATGTGGATCAAATACTCCAGTCTAAAGGAATGACTGCATCTCAAATGGAATATCAATTGAGAAGTGATATGCAGATTTCTCAAATAATGGATGCCTTAATTAATACGAGCTTTATTACTAATGAAGAAGCTCGACGATTAGCTGAGCTTGAAAATCAGCAACGTAAAATTAGTACTTTAATTTTTAGTATCGATCATTTCTCTTCTGATATTGTAGTGGCTGAAGATGAGATTAAGTCTGCCTATGAAGTTGATTCAAATCGTTATATGTTGCCCGAGAAAGTCAATATTGAATATGTTGAACTTAAAAACACAGCATTATCGAATGATGTTGAAATCGATGAGCCTGCAATCAAGGCTATGTATGATGAATATGTGACATCTATCTCTCAAAAAGAACAACGTAAGGCCAGGCATATTCTTTTGAAAACGGATAAAGATGAGGCGGCAGCTCGGACACGGATCTCTGAAATAAGAAAGCAATTGACTGATGGAGCCTCATTTGATGATTTAGCTCGTAAATATTCACAAGATGTCGGTTCGGCAAAACAAGGCGGTGATCTAGGTTGGGTTGAAGCTGATCAGATGGTGAAACCTTTCGAAGATGCACTTTACACAATGAAAGTGGGTGAAGTTAGTGATGTCGTTGAATCACAATTTGGTCTGCATCTAATTAAACTGGAAAAGATTCAGAGTGAACCGGTTCAGTCTTTGCAGGAAAAGAGAGCTGAGTTAGAGAAGAATTTTAAACAGGAAGTGGTCAGTAATAAATTTTATGACCTGAGTGAGCAGATGGCAACAATGGCTTATGAAAATTCTGATTCATTAACTTCTGTAACAGAAGCTCTTAATGTTCAAGTAAAAAATAGTGAGTATTTTACTCGTGATAGCGGTACCGGTATCGCCAATAATGAAAAAATTCGTGCTGCTGCTTTTTCCAAACTGGTTCTGGAAGATAAATCAAACAGTGACGTGATAGAAATTTCACCCGAACATATTTTGGTCTTGCGTGTATTGGATCGTAAACCTGCTAGTTTGTTGCCTTTGGATAGTGTTCGCTCAGCTATTGAAAACAATTTGAAACTCAAAAAGAGTCATGAAAGAACATTGGCCGCAGCCCGTGAAGCGAAAACTAAAATCAATGCAGGTCAGACAGCCATTAAAGATATTATCAGCGCAGGTATCAGGCTTGAAAAATCGGATTTACTGACACGTAAAGACACCACCAAGGTGGATCCAATGGTTTTGGAAGTGGCCTTTAATATGTCAGTGCCTGAAGAGGGTAAAGTGACTGCTAAAGATGTAGCGATGTCTGCTGGTGATGTTGCACTGGTTATTCTGGAAGAAGTGCATACACCTGATAATATTGATCAGGCTCAGATTGACACGATCAAGAAACAATTGCAGCAGGATGTATCAAATATGGAATTTACTACGGCACTCAGTGCTATCAGGGAAAAAGCTGACGTGCATATTAATTCTAAAGTTTTTCAATAATATTTATTAATCAGGGTTGCCGGGAATTGTTCAATGCTTAAAACAATAACCCGGTTGCCTTTACACTGGCAAATTCTTGCCGCACTGGTTTTAGCTATCATTCTCGGTGTAATAGC
>JBEQLM010000031.1:0-11569 GCA_040325975.1 Gammaproteobacteria bacterium
CGGTGCTCATAACTGGGTCGCTACTATATCGCCGATGTTTCATAAATGACACTCAGACTTTTTGATTGTTATCATAAGATAATGCTTATGGTATTATAGCGGGCATGCATATTACATTACGACAAATTGAGGTGTTCAATGCGGTGGTTCGGCACCTCAACTACACGCGTGCCGCGGAAGAGCTGCACCTGAGCCAGCCTGCGGTTTCCATGCAAATACGCCAGTTGGAAGACAATATTGGTCTGCCCTTATTCGAGCAGCTGGGCAAACAAATGTTCTTGACCGATGCCGGGCGTGAGATGAATGCCTATGGGCGTAATATCGTCGATTTACTGGATGAGGCGGACAAGGTTTTCCAGGCGATTAAGGGGCTAGGTCAGGGGGAGTTGTCGATCTCTGTGGCGACCACCGCCAGTCATTTTGCGACGCGCTTGCTGGCGGCATTTTCAAAACTGCATGAAGGTATCACCATCAGCGTGGATGTCACCAATCGTGAGACCCTGCGTCGTCAGCTCGATCATAATGAGCGTGATCTGGTAATTATGGGTAAACCTCCAAAGGGCATGGATGTCGATGCCGATGCCTTTATGGAGAACCCATTGGTGATGATTGCACCCGCGGATCATGCTCTGGTGGGGCGTAAAAAAATCCCTTTAGCGCATTTTGCCAAAGAGAGTTTTGTGGTTCGAGAATCGGGTTCCGGTACTCGTAGTGCGATTAAACGATTTTTTGATCAGCATGACGTGGCTTTTAATATGGGTATCGAAATGACCAGTAATGAAGCGATCAAGCAGGCGGTTGAAGCGGGTCTGGGGCTGGGTATTGTTTCTGTGCACACACTAGAGCTGGAATTAGAGACTAAAAGATTGGCGATACTGGATGTTGAGGATTTCCCGATTTTGCGATATTGGTATATTTTACAGCGTAAGGGTAAGCGATTATCGCCAGTGGCAATTGCTTTCAAGGAATTTGTCTTGAATGAGGCTGCAAAATTTATTCGATTGCCTCAGTAATTGCTTTCATGCCTGAGTATTTATGCCACTAGAAATTATTTATCAGGACGAACATCTCATCGCAGTTAATAAACCCAGTGGTTTATTGTCGGTGCCTGGTCTCGGTGAAATGAATCAGGATTCAGTCGCCACGCGTATGCTGGCGATAAACTCAGAAGTAAAAATTGTGCATCGACTCGATTGCCTCACCTCAGGCATTATGTTGTTGGCAGTGGGAATTAAAATGCAGCGTGAGTTGAGTCGGCAATTTCACGATAGAAAAATAAATAAACAATATGTTGCTGAAGTGCGTGGTGTCTTGAGTGAAAAGAAAGGCGTTATTGATATACCGATGAGAGGTGACCCTGACGACCGACCTCGGCAGATTGTTGACTACCAGCAAGGGAAAGCCTCGACCACCGAGTGGAGTGTGATCAGCGTTGACGGTGGTCGAACACGCTTATTGCTGAAGCCAGTTACCGGTCGTACGCATCAGCTTCGGATTCACTGTATGGCTATTGGGCATATTATCGTTGGTGATACTTTGTACGGTGATGAAATAGAAAAGCAGGAAAAAAGAATGTTACTGCATGCAGAGACGATTTCTTTTTTTCATCCCGCAACTGGTGAGTCTATGATATTAACCGCAGCTTGTGAGTTTTAAATTTATTGAGTGCCCCAGCCGGATAAAACACTGGCACTGAAACGATAATCGCGAAAATCAAAAATGGCACCGCTGCGGGTGATTTCCACCAGAATTAAATCCTGACCGACAGCGCTGCCCTCTTCCATAAATCGATCATTGATGACCAGGCTTCGCTGTATTGGCGAACTGGAATAAACGTGTGCGGAAAAAACCATGTTGGGAATTTGTTGACGAATGTTGATGGGCAATTCATCGATATCAACAATGGCTTTGGGTCTTGCTTGCGCTGTTGATTTTGTCGTGACTATATTGTTGTCCGCTATCGAGACTTGTTGTGTGTCTGGTTCCGGCATAACTGGCGCTGTTATGGCGACAGGGGCCGGTGCTGGATTGTTTTCAATGGGGACTCTGTTTTGGTTGGGGGCGACATTATTTGTTATTACGCCATGATCAGGTGCGGCGTCTTGAGTGTTTGTCTCAGGCTTTAAAAAATAAATTAATAGAAAAACATTTGTTATCAGTACGGCAATGAGAATCCAGGGCCATAAGGGACGTTTTTCCTGATGATAGTTCAGTGCCGACGAATGAATGGTTTGTACATTGGGTATTGCACCGTTGCCGCGATCCTGTTCCGATTTTTTTAGCGCATCGAGAATATAAGACATTATTTTTCAGCCTCCGGGTCTGCGAAAAGTGTGGGTGCCTGTACGCCAGTTTCAGTATTGAGATGAATCAGGGTAAGCGGTCCGGCAATGCCATCAGCAATTAAGCCCTTGCTTTGCTGGAAGCGCTTGAGCTGTGCGACTAAATCTTCAGAATAAGTACTATAAATTGTCGGAGTTTTACCGTGACCGTACAAGCGGGTGAGTTGTTGTCCCAGCCATTGAACCACCGTGCCGTTACTACCGGGCAAAATGGCCTGCTGATAAAAAGGTGGCGGCTGCCATAATAAAGAGAATTCACCGTACCAGTATTTTTCGAGTAGGGCGATGTCAATTTCCAGATTGTCCTGGCCTGTATTCAGTGTGGCCTGATTTTTGTCTAAATAACTGAGCACTGTGTGAGCAATTTTTCCATCGTCGTTGTACAGCTTGAGAACAACGGGTCGATTAAGTTTACGCAAGCTATTGAGGTTGCCGCGGTGATTGAAGCAGCTCAAGCCATGTTCTGGATCATTGCAAACGGGGCGGTTAGTCTTGTTTGTGTAGTTGGGCTGCCAGCGCATCAGCAGGGTACTGAAGGAGATTTCTCTGTTTTGATCTATGGCGGTATGAATGAATTCCTTGACCGGATCAGATGCAGCTTCGTTTGTGATTGTTAAGGGCGCAGTTACGATTGTTGATGATAGTGTGTCGAGCCGATTATTAGTGGCCTGAATTTCATCAGGCTCTTTGGAAGATTTTTCTTCCTTTATAATGGAATTGGCATTTATCACTTTGTCTGAAGGTTTTTCGACAGCGCTATTATTGAGCAGAACAACGATCAGGGTAATGGTAATGGCTATGACAGAAGTAATGGCGGCTAGGCGTAGAGCATTTCCAAGTTTCGATTTGTTTTGAACGTGTTTGAGTTCGCCGAAGACCTCATTGGCAGCGGTGGATAATGTTTTTGTATCAACGATGGTTTTGTTTTGTACATAGGTACCCAGCAGTGATCGGTCACAAAGCACATTGAGTAAACGGGGAATGCCTTTGCTCAGGCGATAAAGTTGTGAAATAGTCGGCTCGGGAAAGAGCTGAGCATTTTGTCCGGCAATGGCCAGACGATGATTAATATAAGCTTTAACATCACTACGAGAGAGCGCATTGAGATGGAAGCGAGCGGTAATACGTTGAGCCAGCTGTCGCATGTCCTGTCGTGCAAGAATGTCGAGTAACTCGGGTTGTCCGAGAATGATGATTTGTAATAACTTTCGCTGATTCGTTTCCAGATTGGTTAAAAGCCGCAACTGCTCCAGTACCGTGTTATCCAGATTTTGTGCTTCATCAATGATGAGCACCGTTTTTTCATTGCGTGCATTGGCTTCGATCAGAAAATCATTAATCCGGTCAATGTAGGTTTTAATCGTATTGTTTCCGGGAGGGTATTCGATATGGAGTTCATCGCAGATGCTTTCCAGTAACTCAATAGCAGTGACCTTGGGATTGACGACTAGCGCAATATGAGTGTGTTCGGGTATCTGTTCAAGCAGGCAACGGCAAACTGTGGTTTTACCTGTGCCAACTTCACCGGTCAGCAAAATGCAGCCGCCCTCGCTGTTGAGACCATAAACCAGATGCGCAAGTGCTTCACGGTGTTGTTCCGTCATATAAAGATAGCGTGGATCAGGGGCAATCGAAAAAGGCGCCTCTTTGAAATTGAAATACGCGTTATACATGGGGGTCCGTCTGGCTGTCTTGTAGGCGCATAACTATAACGGTTTAAGTTAATAAAATCAGTATCATCATTTGCCTGTTTTTTATCAGTAAGATGAGGTTATGCCTATTTTATTTAGAAGAAGCCTGATGAAGATAAGCAATTGAACATGATAGTATTATGTTAAGTGAGACAGGGATCTGACCTTTGGTCGTCAATAATCAAAGAGAGTAGATAATGTTAGATTCAGATGTATCCAGTATCACCGATAAATTGGCTGCCTTACAGGCGGAGTTTCATCAGGAGCTTCCAGCGACGATAGCTGAAATCAGGCAGCAATGGACGCAGTTGTGTCAGCGTGAAATATCTCGTGACGACATGGTTAGCCTGCATATTATGGTTCATGGTTTAACTGGCAGTAGTGGTACATTCGGCGCTATGGCTGTGAGTACAGCATCATCAGAGATTGAGGCATTACTTAAGAATCAGCTCGCTGAGCATTTACTCATTGATGCCGACCTGCAACAAAAAGTTGAGATTCTGCTCGATCAGTTGGTGCAAGCAGCAGAGTCCTGGCAGCCAACAGCGATACCCTTTATTCCACCTGTACCCAGTGGTTACGCACCCGATCAGGGAGGTGAGATGGTGTATCTAGTCGAGGATGACACGCTGGTGGCCAGAGATATTTCAGCCAGCCTCGAACTGGCAGGTTATCGTGTGCTGCATTTCATCAATCTGGATGACTTTACGGAGGGCTGTGCCAAAAATCACCCAGATGCGATATTAATGGATATGTTGTTTGATGGTAGCGATATAGATGGTGCTGCCATCATTAAAGACTTAAGAACAAAGCAACTTGATTGTCCGGTTATTTTTATTTCTAACTCTGCAAATGTAGAAGCCCGTCTGGCGGCGACGCGTGCGGGAGCTACACGCTATTTCACCAAACCACTGGACATGGAAAAGTTGGTGCAAACACTGAATGGTCTTTTCAATCGAGAAGCAGATCCTTACCGGATACTGCTCATTGATGATGATGAGGTGTTGCTGGATTATTATGCGACGATACTGCGTGAGGCCAGAATGTCGGTTGAGGCATTAACAGATCCATTCAAATGTTTAGAGGTTTTAGCATCTTTCAAGCCCGATCTGATATTGCTGGACGTTTATATGTCGGATTGTTCGGGGCTGGAGCTGGCTCAGGTGATTCGTCAGGATGATGCCTGGGCGCAACTACCTATAGTGTTTTTATCGACTGAACCCGACCTTGATAAACAGTTGTTGGCCTTGAACCTGGGCGGTGATGATTTCCTGAATAAAACCGTAGAACCCAAACATTTGCTGAAATCAGTTTTTGCCAGAGCCAAGCGGTCACGCTGGGCTTCGGCCCTGTACCGGAATTTACAGGATGCCTTGCGTGAAAGTGAGTACAAAAACATTACATTAGATCAGCATGCGATAGTCAGTATTACAGATGTGACGGGTCGTATTACGTATGCCAATGATAAGTTTTGTGAGGTGAGTCAATACTCGCATGAAGAATTGCTGGGGCAGAACCATCGCTTGCTCAAGTCAGGCCGTCATTTACTCAGTTTTTATCAGGATATGTGGCGTGAGATTAGCCATGGAAAGGTCTGGCATGGTTGTATTTGTAATCGCAGCAAAAATGGCAATGAATACTGGGTGGAGTCGACTATTGTTCCCTTTCTGGATGAACGTGGAAAACCCTATCAGTATGTAGCAGTGCGTACTGATGTTACGCGGACGCGTATGAATGAAGACAGGCTGAACCGCAGTCAGGCTTTTGCCAATATCGGTACCTGGGACTGGAATATAACATCGGGAGATTTGTATTGGTCAGAACGTGTTGCGCCCTTATTTGGCTATGAAAAGAATGATATTGAGCATAGCTACGATAATTTTCTCGCATCGATACATCCAGAGGATCGGCAACACGTGATGGATTCGGTTAATAATTGTGTTGAGCATGGTGCCAAATATGATGTTGAACATCGAGTTGTCTGGCCGGATGGTACTGTACGCTGGATGCAGGAACGCGGTGACGTGGTACGTGATGAGGAAACAGGTAAACCTTTGCATATGTTGGGTGTGGTTCAGGATATTACGCAGCGTAAAAAGGCTGAGATAGCGCTGGTCAGTAGTGAGCAGCGTTTGAAGGTGGCGCAGCAGATCGGCAAGATTGGCAACTGGTCACGGAATGTGGTGACTGGAAAAGCATTTTGGTCAGACGAGATTTATCATATTTTTGGTTATGAATATGGTGCGTTCGAGCCGAGTTATGATCGATTTATGGCGGCCGTGCACCCCGATGATGTGGCTAACGTCAAACAATCAATAAAAGCAGCTGTGGAGAATGGTCAAAAGCACGGCGTCGACCACAGGATAATATTGCCAGATGGTCAGATACGCTGGGTCCACGAAGAGGCTGGCCTGGTAAAAAATGATGCTGGTGAAGGAATCGCCCTACAGGGAACGGTACAGGATATTTCAGACCGAATCTGGAGTGAGCAGCTGCAAAAAGGTTATAACCAGATTCTCGAACTAATCACCAAGGAAAAACCTCTGCAAGACATATTGGTCGCGATAGTCCTATATGCTGAAGAAATGTTGCCGGGTGTGATTGGTTCAATAACGTTACTGGATAAGTCGGGTCGCCATTTGAACTTTATTGCCGCACCTAATTTGCCGGATTTCTTCAGGGAAGAGATGGATGGGATTGAAATCGGCGAGGATGTGGGGCTCTGTTGTGAAGCGGCGCATAACTGTCAGGTACATATTTCGAGTGATTTAGCGACTGATCCCAACTGGAAAGAATACAGAGAGTTGACTAGTAGAGCTGGTTTGCGCGCCTGCTGGTCACTTCCGATTTTAACCGCCAGTGGAAGCGTGTTAGGTACCTGTGATATGTATTACCGGGAACCGAAGGAGCCTGATGAGAGTAGTCTTGAGCTAGTTACCGAGCTGGCAAAATTTGCAGCGATTGCTATCGAACAAAAACGATCAGTGAAGGCGCTGATAGATGCCAGGCAGGAAGCGGAAAATGCCAATAGTGCAAAATCACAATTTCTATCCAGTATGAGCCACGAATTGCGCACACCGATGAATGCCATTATCGGTTTTGCACAACTGTTGCAGATGGACGATGATGTTTTGAATGAAATTCAGCTGGATAATGTTGGTGAGATTGTCAGCGCAGGTAATCACCTGTTATCACTGATTAATGAGATTCTTGATTTATCAAAAATTGAGGCCGGCCATGTTGACCTCTATATGGAGGTGGTACTCGTCAGTAAAGTAATTGATGAATGTCTTAGTATGATCAAACCATTGGCTGATAAACGTGGCATAGAAATAATGCTTATGTCTAACGGAGATAAATTGTCATTGACGGATATTGGTGAAAAAAAGATGGAAGTTCGAGCTGACCGAACTCGTTTGAAGCAAGTGATATTTAATTTATTAAGTAACGCTGTTAAGTATAACGAAGAAAACGGCCGGATTATTATCTCCTGCTCTGAATCTGATAATGATTCTATCCGCATCAGTATTCAGGATACCGGGTCGGGCATTCCACTGGAAAAACAGTCTCAGTTGTTCAAAGTATTTAGTCGGCTGGGCGCGGAAAATTCGGATGTGGAAGGCACAGGTATTGGTCTGGTCATCACCAAAAGTATGATGGAAATGATGGGGGGTAGCATAGGTGTGGAAAGTCAGCCCGGTGAGGGTTGCACATTCTGGATCGAACTACCCTGTGATAATGAGCAGGCGGTACTTAAGGATGAAAATTCTGTGTCGCACGATGAAGCAGATGAAGCAGTGAACGGCGATGAGCATGAATACACCTTGTTATACGTCGAGGATAATCCCGCTAACTTGCGTTTGGTAGCGCAGTTGCTGGAACGAAGGCCCAATATAAAAATGTTGAGTGCAGAGGAGTCCATGTTGGGACTAGAAATGGCAGCGCAGCATAAACCTGACCTCATTCTTCTGGATATTAATTTACAGGGTATGGATGGCTTTGAAGTGTTGAAATATTTACGTAGCCGTGAAGATACGGGTGACACTCCTATTGTTGCAGTTAGCGCCAATGCTATGCCTAGTGATGTTAAAGGGGGGTTGGAAGCTGGTTTTGATCACTACATAACAAAACCTATTGATGTCATGGTCTTTTTATCTGTTATAGATGAAGTATTGCTGTCGCTATCAAAAGACTGACTTTAAAATTGATGGCAATGGATTTACAGCAAGATTATTTATACGATGATACTGTGGAATGGTCGAGTGGTTTTCGTGGATAATCGGAAGCAATATCAAAGAATAAAGACGGTTTTGGTTATATTTGTAGTTGGTCGATTTAGCTTGTTTAATGTTTTTCGACAATTGCTGGCAGTGGTGTTTGTGAAGGCGGTGCTTTTTGAATAGAGTCAGATTTGCTAGAATGACGTCTCAATATCTAAAAGGACTTTCCTGTCCTCAGTTCTCAAATTCATTTTTTGTGCTGATGATGCAAAATTGTATGCTGCGATAACGCATTCATGACATTGGTAATCGGGAGTGAAAGTCTGTAATGAGTAACAAGATAAGTGATGAGTTGAAGGCCGCCTGTATCCTGGTTGTGGATGATGAACCTGCCAATGTCAAACTGCTGGCAAGGATGTTGGCGGCAAGAGGTTTCAATAATGTGCTGAGTACTCAGGATCCACGTTTAGTTCTGGGTCTGGTGCAGGAAAATGACATTGATCTTATTTTGCTGGATATCAATATGCCGCACATGGATGGTTATCAGGTGATGGAGCAACTTCAATCCGAAATTTCAGAGAGTCTTCCTCCCATTCTTGTGCTTACCGCGCAACATTCTCAGGATTTTCGACAACGCGCTCTGGATGATGGTGCGCGTGATTATGTAACCAAACCTTTTGATTCAGATGAATTATTCTCTCGAGTAAAAAATTTGCTGGAAGTACATCAGGCCAACAAGTATATGACCCAACAGAATGCACTGTTGGATGAACGAGTGCGGCAGCGTACCCATGATTTGGAGTTGGCGCGTCAGCAGTTGCATGATAGTCGCCTTCAGGTTGTTCGCAGGCTAGGGCGTGCAGCAGAGTACAGGGATAACGAGACCGGTTTGCATATTATTCGCATGAGTAAAATGGCCGCTTTGATTGCTAAGGCTGCGGGCATGAGTGACGAAGAATGTGATTTGTTGCTGAATGCTGCACCGATGCACGATATTGGCAAGATTGGTATTCCCGATAACATTCTGCTTAAACCGGGTAAGTTTGAGCCAGAAGAGTGGGAGGTCATGAAAACACATGCCCAGATTGGTGCTGATATCCTTGCTGGGGATGATACGCCTTTGTTGAATATGGCCAGTGTGATTGCATTGACGCATCATGAAAAATGGAATGGCAGCGGTTATCCTAATGGCTTAAAGGGTGAGGGCATTCCTCTGGTCGGCCGCATTACTGCGCTGGCTGATGTATTTGATGCGCTGACTTCAGTGCGTCCTTACAAAAAAGCCTGGTCGGTGGAAGATTCCGTTTCATTGATTAAAGAAGAAAGTGGTCAGCACTTTGATCCTGCTTTGGTTGAGCATTTTCTCGCAATTCTTGATTCTATGGTTGCAATCAAACAGCAATATGCTGAGCCAGGCGTTGTCTGATTTTAGTCATGTTTCGTTGCCTGTTGTTTAATCATTTTTTAGGTCAGAGTAATATTTGATACAATAATCACATGTATTCAGGCACCGTTTCTATTGCGCCGATGATGGCCTGGACTGACCGTCACGCGCGTTACTTCCTTCGTTTAATTTCTAAACAGACCATGTTGTATACCGAAATGGTTACTACGGGTGCACTGTTGCACGGTGATCGTGATGGTTTATTGCGTTATCACCCCGAAGAACATCCCATCGTTTTGCAATTAGGCGGTAGTCAGCCTGATGATTTGGCTGAATGTGCTTTGATGGCGGAAGACGCCGGTTACGATGAAGTCAATTTAAATGTCGGTTGCCCTAGTGATCGGGTGAAGCGGGGAAGATTTGGTGCTGGTCTTATGGCTGAGCCAGAGCTGGTCGCCGAGTGCATTGCCGCCATGCGAGAAAAAGTGGATATTCCTGTTACCGTCAAATGCCGAATTGGTATCGATGACATGGATGATGAATCGGCGCTGGATACATTTGTGGCGATAGTGGCTGAGGCAGGCTGTGAGCATTTTATTGTTCATGCCAGAAAAGCCTGGTTGCAGGGATTAAGTCCAAAAGAAAATCGTGATGTGCCACCATTAAAATATGATGTGGTTTATCGACTCAAGCAGGCACGACCTTCATTAAGGGTAACGATTAATGGTGGTATTAAAACTCTGGAATCGATGCAACAGCATCTTCAACATGTTGATGCAATCATGTTAGGGCGTGAGGCTTATCACAACCCTTTTTTATTGGCGCAGTTTGATTCACAATTTTATGGCAGTGATGACGAGCCTTGTTCGAGGCAGGATATTGTTCAGGCATTACTGCCTTATATCGAACAGGAACTGGCTGATGGTGTTGCTTTACATTCGATGACACGGCATTTGCATGGACTGTTTTTGGGTTGTCGTGGAGCCAAGGCGTGGCGTAGATTTTTAAGTGAAAATGATAATAAAACCGATGCTGGTGTTGATGTTTTATTGCATGCGCTAGAACGAGTTCAATGAAGTTTACTGGCAGTCGAAATGGCTTTTCCAGCTTAATAAAAAACTGACATCGGGCGTTGCTTCCACCTGAATATCTTCACTGAAAGCAAGATCAATATCGGAGCAGTCACTGACATGAATGCGGCCACCTAAAACCATGTTATAGGATGAGCCTAGCAGTAATAATTGGCTGTCTGAATAGAACTGGCTGTGACCATTGAACTGCATTCTCAATTCGAAACTCTCATGAGCTTGCCACTGAATACCAGCATAAACAAAGAAAACCTGATTTTCGATAGCTAAATTTGAGACATAATTTCCTCCAGGAAATAAAACACCAATATTGGCATCAATGCTCCATTCGGGGTGAAATTGATAATCACCAGCAAGCCAGAGTGACAAATCACTAGCATCATTGCCGGTTAGATTTGATGAATCACCCGTTGGCAGATCAGCAGAAACCCACAAACTGAGTGTCGAATCCTGCTTTTTCATAATGTTTCTGCCGAGTGCTATTTGTATGTCACCGAGACCGCTGTTGGCGGTATTGAGATTGATCAAAGTCTGACCATTTTTATCATAAAAAATATGAAACTGGTTGTCGGTGACATTGGGCCTATCAGCGCGGGGTAAATGAAAAAATTCGTGCCAGCCATCAATGGTGTTATCGAGAAAACCCTCACCATAGTGAATTAGCGGTAACTCTATTTTTAATGCCCAGTCTTCATTAAGCCCATAAAGCCAGGCGAATCTCAGATTATAGGATTCAAAGTCAATGAGCAGATTTTCGCTGTTGTTAGACTCAGCATTTAAAGTATTTGTGACGTCCAGAGTTAGCGACCATTGTGCCGCGTTGGCTTCGGGTAATCGAGCGGCT
>JBEQLM010000320.1:0-2178 GCA_040325975.1 Gammaproteobacteria bacterium
GTTGTAATTGCTGTTTGGCGGATTTTAACAATTCGAGGCTGGCGGTATGTGCATCAGGTTTAGTCGGTGAGGGGAAGAAGGCACCGAAGGCAACATAATCAGCACCGGTTTTTTCTGCTTCTAAAGCAAGATCGAGCTGGTTATAACAAGATATACCGATAATAGAGTTTTCACCTAACTGCTGGCGAGCATGGTCGATGGATGTGTCGTCCTTACCCAAATGTACACCGTGAGCCTGCACGGTAAGCGCTAGCTTAATATCATCATTGATGATGAGCAGGCTGCTGTTTTGTTCGCAGAGTTGTTTGAGTGCAGTGGCCTGATGTAGACGTTTTTCTGTATCGGTACTTTTATCTCGATATTGAATCAGTCTGGCGCCGCCGAGCAGAGCCTGCTCAGCTTTAGACAGGAAATCTGATTCAGTCATCAGGCGTTCATCGGTGATCGCGTAAAGTCCGCGCAGCAGAGGCTTGTTCAACAGCCAGATCTCAACTGGCTTTGCTTTTATTGGATTCGTGTAGCCAGAAAAAACGGTCAGGATGGTATTGACCCATACCGATGCGTCGTCCGTTGATCAATGTTTTGTGGGTATAGTCGAGCGCAGTATGAACGGCACTGACGGTTTCGTGGCCGATGGCTAATAGAGCCGCGACACTGGCGGCAAGGGTGCATCCTGAACCGTGGTATTTGTGAGGTAGACGTTCATAGTGGAACTGTTCGAGTTCACGGTGATTGCTATATAAAGTGTGTACCACATCATTAGTTTTAGCGTGTGTGCCGGTGAGCAAAACATACTCACATTCGGTTTCCAGCAGACCCATAGCTGCGGCGGAGGCTGCATCAGAGCCCGGCATTAGCGCATGTGCTTCAAAAATATTGGGCGTTAAAACAGTGGTTAGTGGTAACAGTAGTTCGCGTACATTATCAACTAGATCATTGTCACTGAGAGAGCCATTATTTTCAGTGCTGAAGACCGGGTCGTAAACAACTTTGATTTCAGGGTAGTCAATTAATATTGAATGGATGGCTTGAGCAATTTCTGTGCTGCCGACCATGCCAATTTTAATCACGCTAACAGGCATGTCTTCCAGAATAGCGCGTGCCTGTTCGATAATTAAATCAGCCGGCATGGGTGAGAATGAGATGACGTTTTGTGTGTCCTGTACCGTGGCGGCCGTAATAATCGGCGACGCTATGCAGCCATGGCTGCTAACGGATTCTATGTCCGCCTGTATACCTGCTCCCCCTGAAGGATCGAGCCCCGAAAAACACATGACAACTGGTAATGATGTTTCATCCATAGCCGTAAGTTTAAGCTTGTGTGCTTTCAAAGCAAGCTCCAATTAAGTTAGTGATACATTTAGGGTGGATATTTTTATTATTCAATGGGTAGAATGCAATTTTTGACTGTTTTAGAAAGGCGATAAAGTATGAGTTACAAGACTTGGTTATGTAGTACCTGTGGTTATGTTTATAACGAAGAATTAGGCGATGAAGAACACGGGCTTGCAGCCGGTACAAAATGGCAAGATGTTGCAGAAGACTGGATTTGCCCTGATTGTGGTGTTGGTAAATCTGATTTTGAAATGACCGAAGTTTAATCTTTTATTACTCACCAATAATTGTAATGCTGAGGTTGCGCTTGAATGAGCTAGTTCTGTGTTCCCAAAGATAAATACCCTGCCATATGCCTAGACTCGCTTTGCCTTCATTGACAGGGATGCAGAGTGAACTTTCAGTCAAAACTGTGCGTATATGCGCTGGCATATCATCAGGGCCTTCATCTTTATGTTTGAACAGGCTGTCACCGTCGGGTACCAGGCGTTTCATGAATGCGTCCAGATCGGATCTAACGGTTGGATCTGCGTTTTCACACAAAATTAATGATGCACTGGTGTGCTGAATAAATATCTGACAAATGCCGGTTTGAATGCTGGATTTCTGGATGACATCGCTGATTTGTTGACTGATATTGTAGGTGCCGCGTCCATCGGTAGAAAAACGTAGTTGTTGTTGATGAACCATGAGTGCTCCTGTTTGCTGATCTGTATGAATACGCAGACTGCTATATGAATAAGCTATTGATTATAGAGTCTGTTGGCAGTTTATAAACTGTTTGCTCATTAAATCCAGAGTTTCAAACCAGGCATTTTCACCCGGCGTAATGAGAATGCCGAC
>JBEQLM010000321.1:0-2165 GCA_040325975.1 Gammaproteobacteria bacterium
ACGATCATATGTCACCTTTGATCGGAGTAATCAGCCATCAGCGGCTAACTCCTGGGTTGAATTGCCGCCAGATTTTTCCATCTTGAATCCCTCATCTAATAGTAGTGTCTCTCGTTCAGGGACTGTTACTCTTCAGTGGTCTGATTTTGATAATGTATCAATAATGAAACTCGATATAGGGGCTGTATGTGATGGTGTTCGTTATCCAGCCAGTATCAATTTTGGAATCGTTAATACAGGTTCTATAGTACTTAGCAGTGCTGATTATTTCCCTGTTACTCCATTATCAACATCTAATTGCAGTGTGTCATTTTTACTTAAACGCCAAAGCCTGGGTTTTGTCTCCCCGGCCTTTGGTGGGGGTACCTTCGAAGGCATACAGCAAAGAATGGTTCAATTCACCTCAATCCCATAGGAAACGACATGGAAAGTTTGTTACGTAGTCTGTTTATTACTTTTTTACTGTTTTTCGCTAGTTGTGTCACTGCTGAAACTTCATTTATAGTATCGCCTAGTTTCGGAGCCGCATCGGTTAATAATATCAACGGTTATCAGGATACCACCTATGCCCGTGTTGATGGTAGCGTCTATCTGTCGCCACAGTTAGGTCTTAATCTTTTTTACGCCGATTATGATGACTTTGAAGGGAATAGTGGTGGTACTCCCGTTTCACTTTCACTTAGTGGTTATGGTTTCGGTGTTATTGGGAAGTGGCCACTATATCGTCAGATGCAACCTTTTATTCGTGGTGAATTTTTTGCCTGGGATAGTGAAGCTTATAGTTTAGGTGGAACAGTTGGAATAGATAGTGGGTTCAGTGCCGGTCTTGCTCTGGGTGTGCAGTTCCCCATCGAATTCTCCATTAAGTATTTTACTGGTCTAAAGATAGAGGTTTTGCGATATAACGATATTAGCGGTGCCGATATTGACCAGTTTTCATTTGGTGCTCTCTTTAAATTTTAATAAAGCAAAGTAAGCTCAACTGCACGTCGCTGGTGGCAGAAATTTTTAACTAAGATTATTTATTCCTTCATCAAAGCTTCAATAATTTTTTCCACTTCCGGATGATCAAACTCACGACCACCAACCGCACGATAACGAATCTTGCCTTTTTTATCGATCAGATAGGTAGTCGGTAAACCTCTAACATCATAACTCTGTGAAACTTTGCTATCAGTATCCAGAAGAATGTTGAAAGTTGGTTGTGTATCCAGTGTGCCGCTGAATGCAAAAATACGATCACCGTCTTCCATCTGGTTGATGCCGAGTACGGTAAAATCTTTGCCTTTAAGTTTTTGATAGAGGCGTTCCATCGATGGCATTTCTCGTTTGCAGGGTGGACACCAGGTCGCCCAGAAGTTTAGCAGTACCACCTTGCCTCGATATTCTGAAAAGTCGTATTCATACTCATCCATATTTTCGAGTTTGAAGTTGGGTGCATCAACGGGTTTTGCTAACGGAGACAGTTTGTAACCCAGTTCGGGTTGTTCCCATGCGGCATGGCTGGCCGTAGAAAATAAAATGAAAAACATCAAAATAATAATTCTGTACATATGTGTAGTCATCATGGTTGTTCAATATCTAGTGGTGCGCATTGTAAGTTTTCGAGTGTGGCGCTGTGGGTGACACCATCCAGTGTCCATGTGTAAGTTAAATTAAATTGCGTATCTCTGGGCATCTTGATGGTGGTGAATCCCTGTTGCCAGTCACCGACTTCAAAGTCGCCCTGATCGGGTAACAAGGTCCAGGAAAACTTGATGCCTGCTTTACGCCATTCCTGTAGCCACTGGGTTTTAGTTTTAACTGGTTGTCGATCACCATTGTTATCAAGATAAGTCCAGTTTTTAACTCTGTAGCTGAGTTGTTGCTGTGATGTGTTTTTTATAATGCTGCCAAAAACACAGTAAGCGTTAATGCGGTCTATCTCTGATTTAGGAAAATCGTGTTTGGCATAAACAGCGTGTACAAAATCAGGCAGTAGTTGAATAAGCTCGACGCTAAAACCATAACCTTCAGAGGTGTATGTCAGTAAACTAGTTTGTTCATTTTTGTGAACGCTGGTATTGGCAGCCTGAGTTGAATAAGCGCCCAGAAAAAGACCTGTAAAAATTATAAGTCTAATCAGCTTCATCTTATTGATGACTCGTGCCCAGAATAACACCATT
>JBEQLM010000322.1:0-2138 GCA_040325975.1 Gammaproteobacteria bacterium
GATAGCGTCCTGCCTGGCGCATAATCCAGACTGGTGTGCGATCTACCGGTTGTCTAAGTAGTGCGCGAATGAATCGGTCGTTTTTCAGAGGAGGTGTTGCTGACATACTAGGTTAACCGTTTATGCAGATAATAGATCTTTGATCTTTCCGCTGATCATGCCGACATCGCCACGCCCAACAACCTGTGGTCTGACGATCCCCATTACTTTGCCCATATCCTTTATGGATTCGGCACCAGTCTTGCTGATAGCCTCAGTAACAATGGCTTCGATTTCGCTTTCGCTGAGTGCCTGAGGCAGGAAAGTTTGAATGACGTTGATTTCAGCATGTTCTATGCTGGATAAATCATCTCGACCAGCCTTGTCATACATGCCGATCGATTCACGACGCTGTTTGACCATTTTGTCTAGAATGCCGATGACGCGCGTATCATCCAGTTCAATGCGTTCATCAACCTCTACCTGCTTCAATGCCGCGAGCATCAGACGAATAACACCAAGACGTGGCTTATCGCCAGCCTTCATTGCAGCCTTCATCTCGTCCTGTAGACTGGTTTTCAGGGCGCTACTCATGGCCTGCCGTTTCCGCTATTAACGTCTACGTTGGTGAGGTGAACGTGCAAACTTACTGCGTTCTTTAGATAATTTTTTCAGGTGACGCTTAACGGCAGCAGCTGCTTTACGTTTGCGTTCTGTTGTGGGTTTTTCATAAGCTTCGCGACTGCGAACTTCTGTCAAAACACCTGCTTTCTCACAAGAGCGCTTGAAGCGGCGTAGTGCAACGTCGAAAGGCTCGTTTTCTTTAACTCGTATTGCTGGCATAGTTATTCTCAAAAATACAAAAAAAAATCCGCATCCAGGTGCGGTGAACGGCGTAGTATATCGTATTTTTAAAGAATCCAAAAGCCTAAGAGTGCGAAATGATTGTTCTTGGAATTGAAAGCTCCTGCGATGAGACAGGAATTGCATTATACGACAGTGAAAAAGGCCTGCTTGCTCATGTGTTACACAGTCAGGTAGAACTGCACGCTGAATATGGTGGCGTCGTACCTGAGCTGGCCTCGCGGGATCATATTCGTTATCTGGTGCCGCTGATGGAGCAGGCTTTGCAGAAGGCTAAGCTTACTCAGAATGACATAGATGGCGTTGCCTATACGGCAGGCCCGGGATTGATTGGTGCGCTGATGTCGGGTGCGTGTGTTGGTCGTAGTCTAGCCTGGGCGCTGGATCTGCCTGCGGTTGAGGTGCATCACATGGAAGGGCATTTGTTAGCGCCAATGCTGGAAGAGAACCCCCCCGAATTTCCATTTGTGGCTTTGCTGGTTTCCGGTGGACATACACTTCTGGCGCACGTAACAGGTGTAGGAGAATACGAATTATTGGGACAAAGTCTGGATGATGCCGCCGGTGAAGCCTTTGATAAAACAGCTAAAATGTTGGGGCTGGGCTATCCCGGAGGGCCGGTATTGGCCAAGTTGGCAGAAAATGGTGTGGCTGGCGTATTTAAATTTCCGCGTCCAATGACCGATCGCCCCGGACTAGATTTAAGTTTCAGCGGTCTCAAAACCTTTTCTCTAAATACCTGGCAGAAGCTACAGGTTGAGTATGAGGGGCAAGCTGAAAAGCTGGAGCAGGGTCAGGCTGATGTTGCTCGAGCCTTTCAAGAGGCGGTAGTCGATACGCTTTCGATAAAATGTAAGCGAGCACTAAAACAAACGCACTGCAAAAGGCTGGTGATTGCCGGTGGTGTCGGTGCCAATCAGCACTTACGTCAGCAATTAAAGGCAATGGTGAAAAAAGAAGGTGGTCAACTGTATTACCCGCGTATTGAGTTCTGTACCGATAATGGCGCGATGATCGCTTATGTTGGTTGTTTGCGCCTGATGGCGGGTGAGGGCAAGGAGCTGAGCATTGATGCTAGAGCCCGTTGGCCGATGGACGAGCTGTCGTCTATTCGTGCTTAGGTTTTTTCAGGGCGGTTTAGTTTTCTGTGCCCTGCATCATTTTTTTGATATTGCTGCGATGTCGCCAGATAAGCAGAACCGCCATAAAGCTAACAGCGGCAATTAAAACTACTGAGCCATCTAAATACCAAACGATGAATGGGGATGAGGTGGCTGAAACAAGAGCCGATAGCG
>JBEQLM010000323.1:0-2127 GCA_040325975.1 Gammaproteobacteria bacterium
GCACCCACGGGCGAGCTACTCTTTTCCAGCAGCAGCAAAAAAGTACCAAAAAAATGCCGCCCCTACACCTTACCCTGCGGGTACCCAAGCACTTCAACTTTATCAACGGGTCGGTTCAACTCGCGTCCTGCTCGACGAACCTCACAATTCATCCCTGAATTGTGACCCTACCAAAGTCGAAGCACTCGGCAAGGCGAATAGGATAAAATTCGTCTGGAACGAATTTTAGCAGCTGCTGCATAGCTGGCCGTTAGGGCAAAACACAGGACGTGTTTTGTAATTTAAAACCGCTTTTTTATTCAATTCGCTACTGAGCTAGCAATCAATCGAGTCTGATCTTCTAAAACCCGGAATAAATAAGTAACCGTCAGATTTCGGCCAATAACAGACCTACGCTACCGTTTATGCCATCAACCCCCCCTTTCGTCGTTATACAGTAAGATTTATCTACAAATGTTATATTATTATCATTTTAAAATACGTCGTTGATAGGAAACGCCATAATTTGCTGAGCGAGCTGCTAAATGAATGTCTTCTTGATGCGTTTCCTTAATACCGATCATAAGCGCGGACGGTTCTTGAGTAACAAAACATCCTGCTCTGGCGTAAACAACGCCCTTAGACTGCCGTGAAAGGTCAGCAACGCATCATCCGCTTTGGTTTCGTGCTTGCGATTATCTTCTGGATAGTCGATGCGTCTCTTGACTCATTACTCTCCGTAGAAAGAATTTCTTTCCTCGAAAGCTTCCTGCACCCGGCTGGCAATGTGCTCTGGAAACGTGGCTTTGTTGTCCTACTATTTATGCTGTTTTGTGCCTACACAGAGCGTCTGCTTAAGGTCATCAACAGCATGACCAGAAAACTCGAGTACTCGAACAAACAACTCAAAAGTTATCACGACCAACTCGAATGCACCGTAGATGAACTACAGGACGAAATCATCAAAAGAAAGCGAGCTATTGATGAGCTGGCGGTACTAGCAGAAACCGATCCGCTCACCTCATTGCTTAACAGACGCAAATTTAACGAGCTATTAAACTATGAGGTACATAGAAGCCAACGCTACCAAACAGACCTGTCCATCATCACGTGTGACATCGATCACTTTAAAAGAATAAATGACCAGTTCGGCCATAATGAAGGCGATAGTGTCCTTAAAGCATTTTCTTTAAAAATGACAGAAAACATCCGTGATGTCGATATTCTTGCACGCTGGGGCGGAGAAGAATTTATGATACTGATGCCCAACACCAATCTAAAAACTGCCTGCATGATTGCGGAAAAATTGCGCAAAATTACAGAGCTGACAAGTATCGGAAAAGTCGGCTCTGTTACTGCCAGTTTTGGTGTGACACACTACAAAGTAGGTGACTCGACGGAATCATTTATAAAACGTGTTGATGATGCCTTATACAAGGCAAAGGACAATGGCAGAAATGCCGTAGAAACTGCTGAGTGTCGTAGAACTTGCAGTGTCTGCTTTGGGTCGGCTACCGGCCTTTGAGTAAGTCATTAGCACTCAAACAACCCAGCGGTCGTTAGCAGTCATTCGCCTAGACGAATAATCTGATAATAGTCCATCGGTATTTCTATCTTATATTCAAATACTCCCTCTCCGAAATATCATCCCATTTCGTAAACTGCTTCCGAAACTTATCAAATACCACATAATTCATGTGTATATCTATGCATGCTTTTCCCAACAAAACCATCATTTCCTAACAAAATTTTTCATTATTTTTAATCTTATCCGTATGTTTTTCTTAAGAAAATTATCATTTTTCAACACATTCTGTCATTTTTTCAACAAAATGCTTCAAATCTCTTTACCAACTGCTATAATTCCTTCATCGCTTGGTTGGGCAATGATTCTCAAAGCTTGAAACATAAGACCAATCGATTCCTAAATGCTCCAAAACTAAAAACTTATTTCCTAATTTAATTACGCGGCCCTTACTGTCCAGTTTGTAGGACCAGCAGGTTGGAGAGCTCCAATGATAATTTCTCGATTACTGAAACACGGATTTACATCGATTCTGTTTGCTTTGTTAATGGCGCTGCAGTTGTCTGCATGCAGTACTGAAGATTCAGCAAGTGCTGTTGGCGTAAGTGCTGATGACGTAAGTT
>JBEQLM010000324.1:0-2115 GCA_040325975.1 Gammaproteobacteria bacterium
ATTAAAAGCCTTCTGATTAATGCGAATAGTTTTAACATCGCGTAACATTTTTGGCGGCTTGCCGAGCAAAACATCCAGCGGCATATCCACAGGATAATTATCAAAATGTTTATCGTGTACTTTTAAATCTAATTCTTTCGTGGTCTTGCCAAGAATGGCATAAGGACAACGCTCACGTTCACACAGTTTTTTAAAGTCTTCGATCTTTTCAGGATCGATGGCGATGGTGTAACGCTCCTGCGACTCGTTGCACCAGATTTGCATCGGTGTCATGCCCGGCTCATCGTTGTGCACTTCACGCAATTCAAACTCGGCACCACAATCGCCGTCGTGAACCAGTTCAGGCAAGGCGTTGGATAAACCACCGGCACCAACATCATGAATAGAAAGAATTGGATTGTTATCACCCTGCATCCAGCAGCTATCGATGACTTCCTGACAACGGCGTTCCATTTCTGGATTGCCGCGTTGCACCGAGGCGAAATCTAAATTTTCAGCACTGGTGCCGCTGGCCATAGAAGAAGCAGCGCCGCCACCTAAACCAATCAACATGGCCGGACCACCGAGTACGACGATAGGTGTGCCAACAGGGATCTGTAATTTGTCGACATGGTCTTCGCGAATATTGCCGTAACCACCCGCCAGCATAATCGGTTTGTGGTAACCGCGAATTTCATCACCGTCGGTACCAGGTACTTTTTCTTCGAAGGTACGGAAATAACCGCAGATATTTGGACGACCAAATTCGTTATTGAATGCCGCGGAACCAATTGGGCCTTCAATCATAATATCCAGCGCAGAAACGATGCGATTGGGTTTACCGTTATCCGTTTCCCATGGCTGCGCAAAACCCGGAATTTTCAGATTTGAGACAGAAAAACCACTCAAACCAACTTTGGGTTTAGAACCACGACCGGTCGCGCCTTCATCACGAATCTCACCACCCGCGCCAGTAGCTGCACCGGGGAAAGGAGAAATCGCCGTCGGATGGTTATGTGTTTCCACTTTCATCAAAATGGCAATGTGTTCTTTGTTGTAACCGTACTGTTTGCTATCGGCATTCACGGTAAAGCGTGGCGCGGTGTGCGAAGCCATCACCGCTGAATTATCGTGATAGGCGCTTAGTACGCCTTCAGAATGCAATTCGTGCGTATTGCGGATCATCTTAAACAGCGAACGATCCTGCTCTTCGCCGTCGATCACCCAGTCAGCGTTGAAAATCTTGTGGCGGCAATGTTCGGAGTTGGCCTGCGCAAACATCATCAGCTCGGCATCGACCGGATTACGTTTGATCGAAGTGTAGAAATCCACCAGATATTCGATTTCATCGGCAGATAAAGCCAGCCCAAGCTCGGTATTGGCGCTGCGTAAAGCTTCGACGCCACCACTGAGAATATCAACCGTATTACCCTGCTCGGGTGACATGTGGGCAAACAAGGCTTCCGCTTCCTCGTATGAGCGCAGTACCGATTCGATCATGCGATCATGCAGACAGGCATCAATCGCCGCAATATCGGCTTCTGTCAGCGTCGCGCCCGCATCACAGGCCACCACGTAAGCGATGCCACGTTCCAGTCGTAAAATCTTATTCAGATTACAGTTGTGGGCAATATCCGTCGCCTTAGACGACCAGGGAGAAATCGTGCCAGCACGGGGTGTCACCAGAAATAAACTACCTTCGCATTCATGATCTTCGATCTTGGGGCCGTATTGCAATAAACGAGCAAGAATGGAACTTTCTTCGTCATTCAGTGCCTCATCCACATCGGCAAAATGTACAAAATGCGTAGCAAGACCGGAAACCGCCGGGACCAGCGTTTTCAGCTCATCCAGCAGTTTATTTAAACGAAAATCGGATAGCGCGGGAGACCCTTGAATATGCAGCATGTTGCCCTTATATATGTGAGTGTAAGCAAAGACGGAATGATAAAGCAAAGCCGCGACAGATTAAACCACGAAGAGTGGATAAGACGTAGCAGATTGCACATTCCAGGCGTATAATCGCCACCAGAGCCTTGACCAGCTCTTTTACTACAGTTCAGGAAAAAACACGGGGGCGACTTGGCTTCGACGTGGGTAGCAAAACCTGAGGTGCATGCAGAGGTGTGAAGTTCC
>JBEQLM010000325.1:0-2105 GCA_040325975.1 Gammaproteobacteria bacterium
GGTGTATTCACTGGTGAGGCCGTCAAGGAAAACTCAAAATTTCGTTTCTGCTGGTTAGTACGCTTTTGCCATAAAGCTGTTATTGATACTTACCGTGAACACCCGGATCATATTGCATTCGCCAACAAGCTATTTCGTCAGGTTGCTGACGACCGCATCAGTATTGACTATCAGGACAGCCAGAATATGTTTCCCGTTCAGTTACCTGGCAGAGTAAAAAAAACAGCTAAAGATTCAGAAGTGCACAGTTTGAAAACATCGAGCATAGCTAAGGCAACACTCAGCTGTGTTTGATTTGAATGTTACTGCTGTAATTTACTGATACGGCTCCACATGAATAGAAATATCCGACACAGCAAACTTATCTTCAATCAATGATTCAATTTCCGTTGCGATCTTATGTGACTCATCCGTAGAAAGTTTCGGATCGACTGAAATAATAATATCAATCGCTTTTTCTGAGCCTATCCAGCGTGAACGAACTCTATTCACTTGCTTTACACCTTCGACTTGTCGAATGGTGTTACTGAGCAGTTCAGGGTCTAAAGCAAATTCATCAACCAGTATAGGCTTAGCTTTTTTAAACAGACTGAAGGCCAGATAAAAAATAAGCCCGGCAACGGCTAGTGCGCAGGCTCGGTCTAACCATAAATAACCCATCGCGGATAACTGCCAGCCGAGAATGACGACGATGGTGGTTAGTACGTCAGCGAAGGTGTGGCTGGCATCTGCAAGCAAAATAGCAGAATCTAAACGACGAGCCCACATTCTCTCCCAACTAGCTAACGATATATTTGCTGCCAGTACGCCCAGCATGATAACCAGCTCCAATGCGGAGCTGACAATCTCGGTATCCTCTTTTGTGATCGCGTGCCAGGCAAGTTCGAAAGCAAGCACAACCAGTAGGGAAGCGAGAAAGAAAACCGCTAAGGTTTCAAACTTGCGATGACCATAGGGATGTTCACGATCTGGCGGCAGGCTCGACAGGCGAATGACAAACCAGGCAACGATGTTGTTAACAATATCGGTTAGTGAGTGTATGGCATCGCCGAGTATGGCGAGTGAGCCAGTGCTGAAGCCTACCCAGAGTTTTGCCAGCAGCACGACAAAGTTTGCAGAACCTTCAATCAGGATAATGCGTTGTACCTGTTTATCACGATGATGACCTGTGTCTGGCATAGCTATATTTATAGTTTTCGAGTTTTGCCTCAATTAGGTCTATTGTGACGATAATGAATGGTAGAGTAAAATTAAAGTTGTTTTAAATTACCATAAAAAACAAAATATTTGATCTTTATTGAATTTCTTGTATAAGCTGTTGTAGATTCAACTTTGCCATGACCACAAGCGATGTACAGCTTGAGACGTTAATCAACATTTAAGCTAAGTTCGGGTTTCTTTCATGCTGAAGTAACTCAGGATGAGGAAATATAAAATAAATGAGCTATAGTTTTAAGCTCACAATCATAACCCTCTCACAGGACGAGATGAAATTAATGGTGCAGCGCTAATGAGATATGTTGTTTTTGTTTGTTTATTTTTATCTTTTTCTTTGCATGCAGATGAGCTTTCAAGCATGTATGCCAGACTCGAAAGCAAGTTGGCAAGCCCTGCTTTATTAAAAGAGGCAATCGCCGTAGGAGATGAAAGAGCGTCTGTCTGTAAGTTTTGTCATGGTGATCATGGCAACAGCAAGCGAGATTATATTCCCAATTTAGCCGATCAGAATCCTAAATACCTGCTGAAACAGTTTGAGCTGTTCGCCACTAAACAGCGAGACGATAAAATAATGAGTGAGCTGGCAATGAATCTGAGCGGCAATGATCGTGTCAATATTGCGATGTTTTTTTCTTCTCTGAAAGCAAAATCTGGCCCAGTATTGCAGCCTGAACTAATATCTAAAGGCAAAAAAATATTCCAATTAAAATGTGTCGCCTGCCATGGTAGTAATGGTCATGGCAAGGAAGAATTACCCCGTATTGCAAGCCAGCCAACTGAGTACCTTAAAAGAACTCTGGATAACTATCGAACAAACCCAAATAGAAGACCCGATTCTCCTATGCAAGCCATTGTCGCTGCAATGACCGAGCCGGATCAGGCAGCGG
>JBEQLM010000326.1:0-2098 GCA_040325975.1 Gammaproteobacteria bacterium
TGTTCAGTTACTTGCTGATAGCTGGGCCCAAATTTAAGCACTTCTTTTCTGGATTCGGTAATACTGAGTCCCGCTGCAGCAAGATGAGCACGACCATTTTCAATGTCATCCAATAAATCGCTGAATGAATTGGGCACGATCAAAGTAAGTTTTACACCAAGCTGATCGGCAAACATCTTTGCCAGATCGTATTCTAGTCCTGCTGGGCCATCAGATCCCTCATAATAGGTAGTTGGGCTGTTGCGGGTAATCACCCTTAGCTCACCAGTGTCGATGACCTGTTCCAGGGCTGTCCCATTGAGTAGTTTCGGTAAGCCATTAAAAAAGAACACGATAATGCCGATGACTAAAGTCAGTGTCATGGTGATCAGGCGGAAATGGGATGTTCTATCTGGGATGGTTTTGTCCTTATTGCAATGTATCTATATTAGAGAATAGATTATATGTGAATGGAATGTTCTACAAGAAGGCTGTGTGGCTTAGATTACTGGTTGAATGGTAGCCTGGTGTTTATTTATGGCGGAGAGAGAGGGATTTGAACCCTCGGAACCCGCGAGGGTTCACTTGATTTCGAATCAAGCACATTCGGCCGCTCTGTCATCTCTCCTGAATTGGTGATTTTACTATGCTGTTTACTACCTGTGTTTAGATTTTACTAATTACCTTATAAACCGCTTTTGTCAAAGTACTGAGTTCATCTGGCTGAATGATGTAAGGCGGCATTAAATAAACCAGCTTGCCAAATGGGCGAACCCATACGCCTTCATCGACAAATTGTTGTGGGATAGTTTTCATATCCACGGCTTGTTTCATTTCGACGACGCCAATGGCACCGAGTACGCGCACTTCTTTTACGCTATCCAGTGATGTGCAAATCTGTAATTCTTGTTTGAGCTGTTGTTCGATGCACGCTACGTTTTCCTGCCACGATGAGTCGAGTAAAAGATTGATGCTAGCGAGAGCGATGCTGCAAGCCAGTGGGTTTGCCATGAAGGTAGGACCGTGCATGAATAGCCCTGGGTCGCCGCTGCTAATGGTTTGGCTGATTTCGGTGGTGGTGAGTGTCGCTGCCAGCGTCATGTAACCGCCGGTGAGTGATTTGCCCAGACAAAGAATGTCGGGTACGACTTTGGTGTGCTCCAGTGCGAATAATTTACCGGTGCGGCCAAAGCCGGTGGCGATTTCGTCGAAGATGAGCAGTACGCCGTATTCATCGCAGAGTGCGCGTAGGTAATTGAGATAGTCGGCTGAATGGAAACGCATACCACCAGCACCCTGTACCACGGGTTCGAGAATAACAGCGGCGATCTCTGAATGATGTTCGGCCAGTGTCTCTCTCATAGCTTGCATGTCTTTGGCGGTGCAGGCTTCGCCGAATGCACGTGTCGGTGCATCAACAAAAAATTGCTGGTTCAGGCTTTCTGAAAAAAGCTGGTGCATACCCGTCACTGGGTCACTGACCGACATAGCACCGAAAGTATCACCGTGATAGCCGTTGCGGATGGTCAGGAATTTTTGCTTATTTGGATGACTTTTAGTCTGCCAGTATTGAATCGCCATTTTCATCGCGACTTCTACTGATATTGAGCCTGAGTCCGATAGAAAAACACTTTGCAAAGAATCGGGTGTGATTTCGACTAATTTGTTTATTAGATCAACAGCGGGCTGGTGGGTCAGGCCACCGAACATGACATGAGCCATAGATTCAAGCTGCTTGGTAATGGCCTGATTAAGCACCGGATGGTTGTAGCCGTGAATAGCGCACCACCAGGATGACATACCGTCGATTAGCTCTCGTCCGTCTGATAGTTTTAAGCGTACGCCGTGTGCGGATTCAACGGGGAATATGGGTAGTCCCGAATTGATGGCACTGTAGGGGTGCCAGACGTGTTTTTTGTCGTTGGTTAGCCAGGTGGGGGTGGTGTTTGAGGTCATGGGGGGATTATATAGGTAAGTTTTAATCTGTATTCTTTAAAAAAACAGGAAGTAGCATGATGGGACTTTTTATTGATCTGAAGCAGGGATTATTCGGCGCTTCCTTGCGCCTCACCCTGCGGGCTCGCTGCGCTCATGCAAATTCGCTCCCGGCGATTTTTTC
>JBEQLM010000327.1:0-2096 GCA_040325975.1 Gammaproteobacteria bacterium
TGATGTGCTCTCGCCTGCGAACGGCGTTATCGTGAATATTGATAATCTACAGATGACGCACATTGCGCGCTTTGCCGGTGCGCCTATAGATAAAGGTGCTGGCGTGGATCTGTTTAAAAAGTTAGGTGATAAGGTTAAGAAGGGTGAGCCGCTGTATCGTATCCATGCAGAGTTTCCTTCTGACTTTAATTTTGCACTCACACTATGCGAACGTGACAGCGGTTATCTGATTGGTAAAGAAGATCAGATTCCCAAAGCGTTTGTGGAATTCTGATGTTGCCGGCGATGATGATTCTGGGCTTTGATGATTATGAAAAGCAGTCGCACGAACTGGCGAAGGCTCTGGATATACCTTGTCATATTATACAACAGCACCGTTTTCCCGATGGTGAAAATAAACTGACTCTACCAACCGGGCTGCCCGAGCATGTTTTATTTTGCCGCAGTCTCGATCAACCAAATGAAAAATTACTGGAGTTATTGCTAGCTGCAAAAACTGCGCGTGAACTTGGGGCAAAAACACTGACTCTGGTCGCGCCTTATCTCTGTTATATGCGTCAGGACAAAGCGTTCCACCCCGGAGAGGCGGTCAGTCAACCTATCGTCGGTCATTTTCTCGCTGATCTATTCGATAATGTGATTACCGTCGATCCACATCTACATCGCATCCAGCACCTTGAACAGGCTGTGCCATCTGCGCAGGCTGTGACTCTGTCGGCGACATCTCTGATGGCAGAATTTCTGCGTGAGCGTTTTGACGATCCAGTATTGTTAGGGCCTGATGCTGAATCAGAGCAATGGGTGAGTGCCGTCGCGAAGCCAAACCAATGGAGCTATGGTGCATGCAATAAAATTCGCACCGGGGATAAAAATGTTGAGATCACTTTACCTGAAATTAATTTAGATGGACGTGCTGTCATATTGGTCGATGATATGGTCAGTAGTGGACAAACATTGTCAGTGGCCATTAGTGAATGTTTGTCAAAGAATTCAAAACATGTCGATGTATTGGTTACCCATGCCCTGTTTGCGAATAATGCAAAAGAACGCTTGATACAAGCGGGTGTGCGTAACATCTGGAGTACTGATAGTGTTAGCCATGAAAGCAACATTATTCCTTTGTACGGTTTACTTAAAGACGCAGTTTTAAATCTGAGGTAATTTCTTTATTGTCGGATAAGCTGTGCATACATTATTTAAGCCTGTTAATCCTGGCCTGCATTTTTAAATAATGGCTGCCTTTCCAGTAGATTTTGTTGCAGTCTTCACACTGGAAAAATTCGTTGTAGTACTTTTTTGTTTCAGCTTGCAGTCGCGCTTCTATTTCCTGCTTGTTTACGGGCTGAGTTATTCCATTGCAGTGCATACAGCGTGTGAATGGCTTTTTTTTGTCGAATAAATCGAATCGTGACAGCACTTCAAATAGCTGTTGCTGTGGCTGCCTGGAGCGCACGAAGTAGCCATGTGTGACCTGCTTGCGCATCAGTAGCTGTCGATCGCAGGTGAGTAGTGTGCGTTGCTCATTGGCCGAAATTCTCGCCAGTGTGGGGTCGTCGTAATCATTGCGGTAGAGGCTGTCGAAGCCCATCATGCGTAAGTAAGCGGCCAGCCTGCCGAGATGGACGTCAAGCACAAAGCGGGCGACGGCCAATGGTTCCGGCTGGCAATGAATTAGTGGCGAGATGTTCTTTAATTCGGGCGCTGTGTGCCTTGATGGTGGGTACAGTCCGATACGGTCGTCCGGCTTAATCAGGTATTCGAAATTAACCGATTCGTCATTGACGATGATGATATCGATTTCTGTGTGAGGCACGCCGATTGATTCGATAAGATCCTTAACGGATCTTGTTTCTTTCAGCTCATGATTGAAGTTAATATTGCGTTGCTCGGGTAACAGGAGCTCATTAAGTTCTTCATGAAAATGAATGGTAATTTGCTCGCACATGGTGACATGATAGCGGATATGTGGCTTGATCTGTAAGACTGGGGTCAGCGAATTTAGTCTGGCAGGTGCCGATTAGATCCGCTTGCGCTTTCTAGTAAGATCTTTTGTTTCTGTGGTCATTCGGCACCGCCAGAGGTATTATTCTTTTAGT
>JBEQLM010000328.1:0-2094 GCA_040325975.1 Gammaproteobacteria bacterium
TTGCAAACTCAACACTTGCGCCGGACAATGCAACCGCACATTTTCATTATCGGCCAGACGTTGATACAGGACTTCGCCCAGGACGCGATTCTCAGCAACATAACCCAAAGCTTCAACACCCTCTTCAGAATGCCGAAGACGAGTCACACCCAGGTGGCCGCGATCGGAAATATGAATGGTTTTGATGGCTTCGATTTTATCGGCCATGGCCTGCCATAAACCCATAGCTTCAAAAATAACTCGACTGCCATACGATAAGGCCACAGTACGATCGTCATAACAGGGTTGGCTATCGGTATTGAGCGGATGCGCCTCGATAATTTCAATCGACAGGCCGCTGGCTTCCAGCGCACAGGCCAGACTGGCACCGGTCAGGCCGCCACCAACAATTAATACATCACAGTTTTTTGCTTCAGCATTCATCGCTATAGCCAAATCAGGAAGCCATCACCGCTTCGACCTCTTCGGTAGTTCTAGGCAAACCCTTGGTCAATAAATCACAACCGTCTTTGGTCACCAGAACATCATCCTCGATGCGCACACCAATATTCCACCAGCGTTTTGCACCACGGCTACCCGATGGAATATACAGCCCCGGTTCGATGGTTAAAGCCATGCCTGGTTCCAGCAAACGCCATTCATCATCAACCTTATAATCACCCACATCGTGCACATCCATACCAATCCAGTGGCCAGTGCGGTGCATATAATATTTTGAATAATCGCCTTTTTTGATCAACTCGGCAGGCTTACCCTTAAGCAGGCCTAACTCAACCATGCCTTTGGTCAACACTTTCACCGCTGCGTTGTGTGGATCATTCCAGTGATTACCCGGTTTCACTTGCTTAATGGCAGCATCCTGAGATGCTAGCACCAGATCATAAATTTCTTTTTGCGCTTCTGTGTATTTCCCATTCACCGGAAAGGTACGGGTGATATCTGCGGCATAACCACCATACTCCGCACCCGCGTCAATCAATACCATATCACCATCATTCAACAGCTGATTGTTTTCGGTGTAATGCAAAATGCAGCTATTGGCACCACTACCGACAATCGAGGGATAAGCCCAGCCCGCGCCATTGCGATTAAATTCATAAAGCAATTCAGCTTCAAGCTGGTATTCATAAACACCCTGTTGACAGGCTTTCATGGCATTTATATGCCCCTGTACCGAAATTTTCGCCGCTGTACGCATCAGTTTGATTTCTTCCCGACTCTTGTACAAACGCATATCGTGCAACAGATAATCCAGCGAAACAAATTCATTGGGTGCATGTACACCACCGCGCGAGCCTTTACGCAAGCTGTTGACGCAATTCATCACCTGCTTATCAAATTCAGGGTTCAGGCCAATGGTGTAATACACGCTTTCGCAGTGTTCCATCAAACCCGGCAAGATCTCTTCCAGATCATCCATCGGGAAGGCATCATCCGCAGAAAAATGCTCGACTGCACCCTCAGGCCCATAACGATAACCATTCCAGGTTTCCTTGACCTTATCGCGTTCACGGCAAAACAGAATGTACTGCGCCTGCTTGCGCCCCGGTACCAGCACAACCACAGCCTCAGGCTCGACAAAGCCACTCAAATAATAGAAATCACTATCCTGTCTGAAACCATGTTCGACATCACGGTTACGAATCAATAAGGGTGCCGCAGGCAAAATGGCAATGGAATTTTCACCCATCATCTTCATCAATTGCTTGCGACGTTGGGCGTAAATTTTGTTATTCATCAATCAGATATCACGATAGATAAGGGTTATTAGTGCAGGGTCGGTGAAGGAATCAAAGTCTGTAATTCCTCATTGATCAGCAATACGCCAGTGCGAACATATTCCACCACCTCAACGAAAGCCAGCTCATCTTCCTCGGTTGTTTCGCTCACTTCGATCACGTCATCATCACCGATATTGTATCCAGCACGCGAAATTTCAACAAAATCCATCAATATTTCCTGGGCATCACCCGGCAACTTAGTATCATCACTGATACCACCAGCAGCCAGGCCATAAACAAAGCCCTGACACCAGTTTGCCAGTGCTTCGGTACGATCCATCAGGTCTTCATCATCCTCCGGCAACAACATATA
>JBEQLM010000329.1:0-2087 GCA_040325975.1 Gammaproteobacteria bacterium
AAAAACAGGCTCCCATCGTACTGGTAGGTAAGGGTGTCACCTTCGATTCGGGCGGCATCAGCCTTAAACCCGGCGCAGCCATGGATGAAATGAAATATGACATGTGCGGTGCTGCCAGCGTACTTGGCACCATCGCTGCCTGTGCTGAATTACAACTACCAATGAACATTGTTGCCATTATACCCACGGTTGAAAACATGCCCGATGGCATCGCCATTAAACCCGGTGATATTGTTACCAGTATGTCTGGCACCACCATTGAAATACTCAATACCGATGCCGAAGGCCGCCTAATTTTGTGTGATGCACTGACTTATGCTGGCAAATACGAGCCTGATGTCGTGATTGATGTCGCCACTCTGACTGGAGCCTGTATTGTCGCGCTGGGCGCACATCCTGCCGGCTTGTTGGGCAATCATAGTCCACTCATTAATGACTTACTCAACGCCGGCCAGAAAAGTGGTGATCGTTGCTGGGAATTACCTTTATGGGATGATTATGAGGAAGAACTTAAAAGCAACTTTGCCGACATCGCCAACATCGGCGGTAAAGGCGCTGGCACGATTACCGCCGCCTGCTTTCTGTCACGCTTCACCAAAAAATATCACTGGGCACATCTCGATATTGCCGGTGTCGCCTGGAAAAGCGGCCATAATAAGGGAGCAACAGGGCGTCCAGTAAGCTTGTTGATGCAATATATTCTTGATCGTTTTGAAGAATCACAATCAGCATCATAATAATATGAGATTTTTATCCGCGCAGAGGCTCAATACAGAAAAAAACAATTATTCTCTGAAGCACTATAATATTAATAACGCGTATTGAGGCACCTAAGCCACAGATAATCATGTCAGACGATAAACATAAAAACATCCCAACGTTGGAAGATGTCGTTCAACCCGGCAGTTCAAAGTCGAGTGATACCGCTAATAAAGACAGTGACGATAAAGACAAACGTGGTTCCGATCGTCGCAAAGATGATCGCCGCAAAAAACAGGCCGTGCTTCCAGAAGGAAAACCTGAACGTCGCGTTATAGAACATCGTGGTGAACCACGCCGTGCCGACGACCAACGACGTAGCGTAGAACTAACCGAACTGGTCGAAAAAATCATGCAGGATATGATGCCCGATTTGCAACAGCACTTATTCATGCAGCTGCGTTTTGAATTACAAAAACACATGCCAAAAATACTCAGTGAATTTAAAGACAAAGACGACAAATAAGCATTAGCCCGAACATGATGTCGCAATCTTAAAAACTAATTATTTCCGCATAATATTCAATCTAGTCACACATCCCATCATGAGCGCGCATACGGTATAATCTCCGGCTTTAAATCTGTCTCGCCGCAAAGGCCTTCTTGAACGAAACCTATTCGCCCATGGAAAAACCAAAAACCCTCGAAACTCTCGAAAAAACCTACAACCCCAAAGCCATCGAAAAGACCTGGTATAAAAACTGGGAAGATAACGGCTATTTCGCGCCCCATCACAAGCCCGACACGAATGCGTATAGCATCATGATTCCACCGCCGAATGTCACCGGCAATTTGCATATGGGACATGGTTTTAATAATACCGTGATGGATACGCTGATCCGCTATCACCGCATGAAAGGCGATAACACGCTTTGGCAGCCAGGTACCGATCACGCCGGTATCGCCACACAAATGGTGGTTGAACGTCAGCTGGAAGCCGAAGGCAAAACCCGCCATGATTTAGGCCGCGATGCTTTTATCGACCGAATTTGGGACTGGAAAGAAGAATCCGGCGGTAATATTACCCGTCAACTTCGTCGTCTGGGTTCATCGCTGGACTGGGAACACGAACGTTTCACCATGGACGATGGCCTGTCTGACTCGGTGAAAGAAGTATTTGTTCGCCTCTACGAAGAAGGTTTAATTTACCGCGGCAAGCGCCTGGTTAACTGGGACACCAAATTACACACCGCAGTTTCCGACCTGGAAGTACTCAACGAAGAAGAAAACGGCCACATGTGGCATATGCGTTATCCATTGTCGAACCAGGAAGGTCATCTGGTAGTCGCAACTACGCGTCCAGAAACCATGCTCGGTGACTGCGCAGT
>JBEQLM010000032.1:0-11348 GCA_040325975.1 Gammaproteobacteria bacterium
ATCAACATTCTCTACCTGCGCAGCATCATGCCCTTGATACACCTTGATACCTTCCGACTGCAAACCGCGAGTAATGACGTTATTCGCAAGATCGGAACCACTCACTTTATAACCCAGTGAGTTCATGACATCAGCAATACCACTCATGCCCGCACCACCGATGCCAACAAAATGTACTTTGCGAATTCTTCGCATAAAACTATCAAAATTTGTCTTACCAGCCATTATTTCAATCCACCTGCCAACATACAGCGTTCAGCTACATCATTTGCAGCATCAGGCTTTGCCTGACTACGCGCAGACTTTGCCATACGCAAAAGTCGATCACGTTGCTGCATTAATTCAGTAATTGTTAATTTCAACCATTCAGCATCCATATCTTTCTGCTGACACACAATCGCGGCATCGACTTTTTCAAGATATTCCGCATTCACTGTTTGATGATCATCTACCGCGTAAGGATATGGTACTAAAATTGAAGCCACACCAGCTGCCGCTAATTCAAATACTGTCATTGCCCCGGCTCGACATATCACCACATCAGCCCATGCATAAGCAGCTGCCATATCATCGACAAAGGCATCAACTCTGGCATCAACATTAAATTTATTATACAAAGCCTGTGCCGCATCGTAATTTTTCAAGCCTGTCTGATGCCACACTTCTGGTCTGGCCGCTGACTCAATTTTAGACACTGCCTCAGGTACCAACTCATTTAATCTTACTGCACCCAAACTGCCACCAATCACCAACACACGTAAAGCACCATCGTGATTGGCCAGTCTTAGTTCTGGCGCGGGTAAATCAATAATATCTTTGCGCACAGGATTACCTACATAGTTAGCCTTTTTACCCAGCGCACCCGGAAAGGCTTCCATGACCTCATTGGCCACAATCGAAAGCAATCGATTAGTTAATCCGGCAACTGCATTTTGTTCATGTATTAACAAAGGCTTTCTCAACAACCACGCCATCAAACCACCAGGGCCAGAGGCAAAACCACCCATTCCTAATACCGCACAAGGCTTTCTTTTCAACAAGACCAGGAAAGCCTGATAACAGGCTACGAATAATCGCACAGGTGCCAACAAAGTATTAACTATACCCTTGCCACGCCAGCCTGAAATACTTAGCCACTCTATCGGGTAACCCGACTGTGGTACCAGCCTTGCTTCAATACCCGCTTGTGTGCCCAACCAGATTACTGGCACACCTCTAACACGTAATTCATCAGCCACCGCCAATGCCGGGAATACGTGACCACCTGTACCACCGGCCATAATTAAAATTGGTCGCACTGCTCTCATGCAAAACCTCCAGCAGCAATTACTTTACGACGACGACTATTACGACCCACTGCCTGATTTGAAAACTCACCACATTCAAGATGAATCCGCAATATCAATCCAATAGCCATACAACAAACAACCAGACTACTGCCGCCATAACTCATTAATGGCAGCGTTAAACCTTTGGTTGGCATTAAACCCATATTAACGCCCATATTAATCACTGCCTGAAGCGCCAACCAAACGCCAATGCCATAAGCCACATACGCCGCGAAACGGTTGCCACTTCTTTCTGCCTGAAGTCCAATTTTAAAAATTCTAAAGAACAATACCGCAAACATAATTATCACAAAACACACACCAACAAAGCCAAGCTCTTCAGATAACACGGCAAAAAGAAAATCAGTATGTGATTCTGGTAGATAAAATAGCTTCTGAACACTACCACCCAAACCCGTCCCCCACCATCCACCGGTCCCAATTGCGATCAGTGATTGCGTCAATTGAAATCCAGTATCAAATGGATCAGCCCATGGATTCATAAATGATGTCAAACGCTCCATACGATAAGGTGATGAAATGATCAACATTAATGCACTCGCACCAAACAAAATCATAAATGAAATAAACTGTACGAAGCGCACACCACCCAAAAACGTCATAGCCAGAACAGTGCCCATAATAACCATCGTTGATCCAAAATCTGGCTCTAATAATAACAATAAGCCCACTAAGCCCACCATCAACATTGGTTTTATAAAACCTCTTAATGAAGTTCTTACTTCCTCACCATGGCGAACCAGATAGCCTGCGACATAAATCAATAAAAACAACTTCACCACTTCTGAAACCTGAATATTAATAATGCCCATTGAAATCCAGCGTGTACTACCATTCACCGTTTTACCTACTCCAGGAATCAATACTATTACTAACAGAAACAAGGCAAAGCCTAACAATGCCACGCCTGATTTTTCCCATTGCACCAATCGTATTCGATAAACCATAGCAGCCGCAAACAAACCAATAACTATAAACACTAACTGCCGCTGAAAATAATAAAATGGATTAGAATAATCACGATCAGCAATACTCACTGATGCTGAGGCAACCATTACCAGCCCTAACGACAACAGTGCCATGCAAACAAACACCAACACAGGATCCAGATGATCCAGCTGCCACGAGCTAGAGCGCTTAAATTCAGATTTAATTGTTGACATAACCATACGTACACTCATTGAACATACTCCCGGACAGCATCGACAAAAACCTGTCCCCTATGTTCAAAATTGCGATACATATCAAAACTGGCACAGGCTGGCGACAACAAAACATTGTCACCTACTTGCGCTAACTCAGCGGCTTTAATAACCGCCTCATTCATATCTACTGCGTGCACAACTGGCACAACACCATTCAATACCTGCCCTATCAAATTTGCATCACGGCCAATCAATACAGCAGCACGTAAATGATTAGCTGCCACTTTGGCAAGCTCTACAAAATCAGCATCCTTAGCTTCTCCGCCTGCAATCAATACATGCATACCTGGCAAACCTTCAATTGCCGCAATACTGGCGCCGACATTCGTTGCTTTGGAATCATTAAACCAGTTAACACCCTCTTTTTCTGCCAGCCATTGCATGCGGTGCTCTAATCCAGAAAAGTTTTTAATCGCCTCAAGCATAAATTTCTGAGGTATATTTAGCACCGAACCCATGGCCAAAGCCGCTAAAATATTTGCCAGGTTATGCGTACCCTTTATTTTCACTTCATCGACGGACAGTAGACGCTTAACGCCATGACATAACCAGTCAACACCATCATACTCACGCAAACCAAAGTCATTATTCATAGGCGCTTTCACGGTAAAACCAATGTCTTCCGAACAAACACATAGCTGATTACCAGCCAGTTCATCATCTCTATTCACAACGCAGGTTTTTGCATTACGATAGATCTCTTGCTTGGTCAGCACATAGTCATTCAAATCATTATAACGATCCATATGATCAGGACTAATATTCAACACCACCGCGACTTCCATTGGTAGGTTCTGTAAAGTCTCCAATTGAAAACTGGATAATTCCAAAACATATAACTCGTAATCACCCTCAATAACATCAAGAACTGGCGTTCCGATATTACCTGCCATTACAGCATTAATACCTGCACATTTTGCCATCTCGGCCAACAATGTAGTGACCGTACTTTTACCATTTGAACCTGTTATACCAACCACTGGTGCGGTCACTTCGTGTGCAAATAAATCTATATCACCGGTAATTTCTACGCCTTGCTCTTTGGCTTCCTGTAACGCCGTTTCTGACATTGGCACACCAGGGCTAACTACAATACGACGCGCTGAGGTAAACAATTCAGATTTAAATTTACCGGTATACAATTCCACATCAGGAAAGTTTTCTTTTAATAACTTCATGCCGGGCGGCAGGTCACGACTATCCACAACCACGACTCGTTCACCCAGGCTACGCAAATAACGCACGACAGACAGTCCCGTCACACCCATGCCAACGACCAGGGTATAAATTGAATTTCTATCTAGCTGCACTTTTTCCATTAATTTTTTATCTTCAACAGTATTATTTTAGTTATCAATTTCTTATCGAACCTTGAGTGATGCAAGACCAATCAAGACCAGTATCACTGTAATAATCCAGAATCGAACAATCACTCGTGGCTCTGGCCAGCCCTTCAATTCAAAATGATGATGCAAGGGTGCCATTCTAAAAATGCGCTTACCTGTCAGCTTGAACGATGCTACCTGCATGATGACTGAGACTGTCTCCATAACGAAGACACCGCCCATAATCAGCAGCACCAACTCCTGGCGAATCAAGACAGCGACAATACCCAATGCAGCACCTAAAGCCAGCGCACCGACATCACCCATAAATACCTGTGCAGGATATGTGTTAAACCACAAAAAACCCAAACCTGCACCGACTATGGTTCCACAAAATATCGTGAGTTCACCAGAACCCGCAATATAGGGAATACCTAAATAACTAGCAAAACCAATATGCCCGGTCACATACGCAAAAACAGCAAGCGCACCCGCCACCATCACTGTTGGCATGATAGCCAGGCCATCAAGGCCGTCGGTTAGATTCACTGCATTGCTACTTCCGACAATAACAAAATAACTCAAAACAACAAACGACAACCAGCCTAATGGAATCATCACATCTTTCACAAAAGGAAAAATAAAAGTTGTTTCTATGGGCAACTCAGCCATGCGATAGACAACAATCGCAGCGCCAAAACCAACAAAAGTTTGCCAAAAATACTTCACCTTCGCAGATAGCCCTTTTGAATTCCCATAAAGTAATTTTTTGTAATCATCAACACCGCCAATCAAACCAAATAGCAGCGTAACAATTAACGCTATCCAAACTTTGTCACTGGAAAGATCACTCCACAAAAGCGTACTAATAGCCACTGAAACCAGTATCAATGCACCGCCCATAGTTGGCGTGCCCGCCTTGGACAAATGAGACTGAGGACCATCATCACGAATAGTTTGACCAATTTTATAGCTAACCAATTTCCGAATCATTGCCGGACCAATTAATAATGAAATCATTAGCGCTGTAATTGTTCCGAGAATCGCACGCAAGGTGAGATACTGAAACACATTAAAGCCACTATGATACTGCTGTAGATATTCAGTAAATATGAGCAACATCAGCTCGCCCTCTGTTTATTTTTATTATTGTTATCATTCAACACCAGAGCACTTACAACGTTTTCCATTGCCATGGAACGCGATCCTTTTACCAGCACAGTAGTTGATGCATCAATGTTTTCCAAAACAGCTTTGATCAAAGCATCCCTGTCTTCATAAAATTCTGCACCTTCACCAAAACCTTTAACCGCATTGCGACTTAACTCACCCATGGCAAAAAGTTTTTTAACACCCATCTGCCTGGCTTGCTTACCCGCTTCAAAATGCAACTCATCTGCTAACTCACCCAACTCAGCCATATCACCTAAGACTAAACAAGACTCACCTTCCATTTCTGTCAAAACATCAATTGCCGCACTCAGTGAAAGCGGGTTAGCGTTATAAGTATCATCAATAATGTAAGAACCTTTCAGGCCTTTACGCAAATCTAAACGGCCCGAGACGCTTGAGAATGACTGCAGGCCCGATGCAATATTCCCCAGACTGATATTTAGCGTTATCGCCACTGCTGTTGAAGCCAATGCATTCATCACATTGTGACGACCTGGCAAACTCATAGTAATTTTTACATCACCTGCCGTAGTTTTAAAAATATAGGTCGTACCAGTCTGCGCTTCGGCATAAACATCGGCTCGTTGATCATTCATCGAGAAAGTAACAATATTTTTCCCCTTACAAACCTGCTGCCAGTAATCGGCATAAGCATCATCCAGATTAATAATGGCGACACCATCATCAGCCAGGCCCCCATAAATCTCTGCTTTTGCCTGAGCCACTTTTTCAATGGAGCCGAAACCTTCAAGATGCGCAGCCCCTGCATTAGTAATTACTGCAATATTTGGCTTTGCGATCTGGCTTAAATATTCAATTTCGCCAACGTGATTCGCACCCATCTCTATCACTGCGTAATTGTGTTGTTGACGAATTGATAACAAAGTCATGGGCATGCCAATATCATTATTTAGATTACCCTGAGTTGACAAAACCCGGTCATCGCTCACCGCTTCGAGTAAAATAGCTCGGCACATTTCTTTAACTGTTGTTTTTCCATTACTACCTGTAATACCAACCAGCTTGCCTTTAAATTGATCACGCCAGGCAGCAGCCAAATCGCCCAGGGCAATACGTGTATCGTCAACACAAATTTGTGGCAATGCCATTGCCTGAGGATCACTGACTAAAGCACCAGCAGCGCCTAAATCAGCTGCCTGCTTTAAAAAAGCATGTCCATTAAAATTTTCACCTTTCAACGCCACGTATAAATCACCTTGTTTCAAGCTACGCGTATCTTTAGAAACAGCTAAAAACACAGCGTCATCACCCTGTAACTTTCCGCTAATTGCTGTTGCTGCCTGAGACAAATTCATCATTGCATCACCGCCAAACATTCTCTTGCAACCAGGCGATCATCAAAATCGTAACTTTTACCTGCAACAAGTTGAACACTCTCGTGCCCCTTACCAGCCAGCAGCACCACATCATTAATTTGTGCATGCTCAATCGCATAGGCAATGGCATCACGTCGATCAAGGATCACTTTTACTTTTGAATCATTATCAAATCCAGCAATAACTTCATTGATAATTTTCTGCGGATTTTCAGTACGTGGATTATCACTGGTGACAACGACTTTATCCGCATAATCTTCCGCAACTCTTGCCATCAAAGGACGTTTACTTCGGTCACGATCACCACCACAACCAAAGACACACCAAAGTTGCCCATCAAAATGCGCCTTTACTGCTTTACAGGCCTCTTCTAATGCATTGGGCGTATGCGCAAAATCAACCACTACAGTCACCGCATTATTAACTGCGATTACTTCCATACGACCAGGCACTGGCGAAATACCTGCTAGTTTTTTCAGCGCTGACTCAAGAGACCAATCATTAATTAGCAATACTGATAAAACGGCTAAGACATTAGAAACATTAAAATTACCCAGCAATGAGATAAATAACTCAGCTTCACCTTTGCTCGTTTTAATCGTCACTTCAAAACCATGCGCTACTGCTTTTATACTTGACGCCTGCACAAAATAATTTGCGTAATCCTGCCAGCTATCAAAATCACTTTGCGTGCTATAACCCCAAACAGATAATCGATCCTTACATTCTTTTGCTAATGCACGACCATAATTGTCATCAAGATTAATCACTGCTGCATTCAAGCCCGGCATGAAAAATAATTTTCGTTTAACTTCAGCGTAAGCATCCAGCGTTTTGTGATAATCAAGATGATCATGCGATAAATTAGTAAATACCGCGGCATCGAACAAAACACCGTTTACTCTGCCCTGATCTAAACCATGCGAAGACACTTCCATGACCACACTAGCCGCATGATTAGCACGTAGCATTTCCAGATCACGATGCACAGATATCGCATCGGCTGTAGTTAAACCGGTTGTAGTCAGCTCACCAAGAAATCCATTTCCTAAAGTACCCAGGACACCACAGCGTTTATCTTTTTCTTCCATGCATTGCGCTATAAAATGCGCAATCGAAGTTTTTCCATTAGTGCCGGTGACACCTGTCACCTTAAGTTGCGCCGAAGGATGCTGATAAAAACGATCTGCAATCTCACCCATTTTCATTTTCAAATCATCACAGTGTAAACAGCTCACTTGTTGTGAGACTTTATTTATCTCCGTGTCACAATCATCACCGCCATCCCAGACAACTGTGATCGCACCATTCTTAACGGCCACATCTGCAAACATCAGACCGTGTGACAACTCACCTTGATAAGCAAAAAACAAATCATCCTTTTTCACTTTTCGACTATCTATAGCCAGTCCAGAAACCTGAACCTCATCACAATCATCCAATAACTCTGGCGCGACAAAACCGGACAGCAAAGTCTTAAGCGGTATCGATGCCTGATACTGATCAAGCAACATCAGGCTTCCCCACCTTTGTTTGAATCTTGATGTGATTTCAATTTTTGCTTCATCACCAACTGCTTAGCGGAAATACGATCTGGAGCAATATCTAATAATCGCATCGCACCCGCCATAACCTGACTAAAAACCGGTGCTGCAACCTGACCACCAAAATGCTCACCATTTCTGGGCTCATCAATCATTACAACCATAACCAGCTCAGGCGAATCCGCTGGTACCATGCCTGCAAAAATTGATAAATAACGCTCTTCCGCATAACCACCGGCAACAAATTTATGCACAGTCCCGGTTTTTCCTGCGACACTGTAATTCGCCACTTGCGCACGATGCCCAGTACCTTTCTCACTGACCACACGCTGCATCATTTTTCGCACCGCTTGCGCTGTTTCCGCGCGCATCACACGCTCACCTACAACCGCTTGCTCACTATGCAAGAAACTCACTGGCTTGATGACTCCATCATCAGCCAGTGCAACATAAGCACGTGCCAGCTGCATCGGCGTTACCGAGACGCCATAACCAAACGACATGGTCGCTCGTTCAAAATCATTATCCAGTGCACTCACCGATAAACGCCCCGTTGCCTCACCTGGAAAGCCACTACCCGTGTCAGCACCCAAACCCAGCTTTTGATACATATCCCATTGCTCATTAGCATCAATCGCCAAAACAATTTTACTCATGCCCACATTGCTCGATTTTTCAATCACACCACTAACATCAAGCTCACCGTAATTTCGGTGATCACGAATCATATTACCCTTCACTTTCATATAACCCGGCGAGGTACTTACTTTTGTCGTTGGTGTCCAATTACCACTGTCCAGTGCCGCCGCCATGGTTAGCGGTTTCATCGTTGAACCCGGCTCAAACACATCAGTCACTGAACGATTACGTGTTGCTTCGGGGCGCATCTGACTACGATCATTAACATTAAAAGACGGCTGATTCACCATCGCCAAAACTTCACCACTTTTAACATCCAGCACTACTGCCGATCCAGCTATAGCATTATGTTTAATCACCGCCGCTTTTAGCGTTCGGTAGGTCAAATATTGCAGGCGCCGATCCAGACTCAAAACCACTGACTTACCCGGCTCAACAGAACGAATTTGCTCAACATCATCAAATGCTCGACCCAGACGATCACGAATCACTCTTTTTTTGCCTGGCTCACCTTTCAACCAGTCATTGAAAGCCAACTCAATGCCTTCCTGTCCATTGTCGTCAACATCTGAAAAACCAATCACATGTGCAGCTACTTCACCTGCAGGATAATAACGACGATACTCATCCTGCAAAGCCAAACCAGGTATCTCCAGGGCCATAACTTTAGCGGCTAACTCCGGCGAAGCCTGACGCTTTAAATACATAAATTCACGCTCCTGATGAGACAGAATTTTTTTCTTTAATGCCTGCGCATCCATCGACAAAGCTTTTGCCAATTCAGGTATGCGATGCATATCTGAAACCACCTCAGCAGGATTCAACCAAATACTGTTAACCGGCGTACTCACTGCAAACGGCTCACCATTTCTATCAACAATTTGGCCGCGGTAAGCAGGAATAGAAACTACTCGAAGTTGTCTGGCATCGCCCTGTTTCTCAAAAAACTCACTATGTAAAATTTGCATATCCAACGCGCGCGCCAGCAATGACGTTACTGCTGTTAAAAATATCACCAGTAACAACAACCGACGCCATGGCATCAAGGGTTTTCCAACAACTTTTGCGCTATTGAATCTCATGGATTAATAAACACCACTTCATTTGCGTTCGGCATAACCATCGACAAACGCTCACGCGCCACCCGTTCAATACGACCATGACCAGACCAGGCGCTCTGCTCCAGTTGCAGCTGCCCCCACTCTGTATCTAATTCATTCACCTGATGCTTCATGCTCTGTAACTCGACAAACAATTTTCTACTTTGATGCTTGCTATAAACCAGCATAATTGCAGAACTCAGCACCGCCATAAACACCAGCGCCAAAATTAAAAATAGTCGTTGCTGCTCAGTCATCGAACTCGCTCCAGCACTCGCAAACGCGCACTTCTTGATCTCACATTAACCGCCAATTCTTCTGCGCCTGCAACCCATGATTTACCCACCAATCGAAATGGTGGTTCTTCATCCTTTTCCATAATAGGTAAACCCGGCGGAAATTTTTCACGGCTAGATATATCTCGCATAAACCGTTTCACCATTCGATCTTCCAGCGAGTGAAAACTAATCACCGCCAGACGCCCACCCACTGATAACATTGATGCCGCCGCTTGCAAACCACTTTCAATCGACGGCAATTCCTGATTAATGTACATACGAATCGCCTGAAAACTGCGCGTCGCCGGATGCTTGTGTTTTTCCTTTACCGGAATCGCATCAGAAATAATACTCGCCAACATAGTCGTATCATTAATCTTTTTTTCTGCTCTGGTTTCTACAATCGCCGTTGCAATGCGTTTAGCAAATTTCTCTTCACCATAACGCTTTAATACCAATATCAAATCTCGCGGCTCAACCCTGGCCAACCATTGCATTGCAGACTCACCCTGCTCGGTATTCATGCGCATATCTAAAGGGCCTGATTTCATAAAACTGAAACCCCGCTCAGCATCATCCAGCTGCGGCGAAGACACGCCCAGATCCATCAACACACCATCGATACAATTGCTCAAACCACGCGCCACAATGACAGACTCCATCTCACTAAAGTTGCAATGCTCAAACTCAATACGTGGATCATCCGCAAACTGCTCACGCCCGTAGGCGATAGCCTCTGGATCCTGATCGAAAGCGATCAAACGCCCCTCTCGACCTAAACTATTCAATATAGCGCTGCTGTGCCCGCCCCGGCCAAATGTTGCATCGACATAAATTCCGTCCTGCTTAACATTCAGCGTCTCCAGCACTTCATTCAGAAGCACTGGCTGATGACTGTAATCAGTTTCCATACCGTTTAGAGCGACAACTCTTCCAGTGCTACCGGAAGCTCACCCTCGTCATCCTGCACACTTCCCAGCAATGCCTCCTGACTATCGTTCCAGATCTCTTCGTCCCAGATCTCAAATTTCTTTCCCTGGCCGATCATGACGATCTTTTTAGTCAGGCTTGCGTAATCACGTAACAGCGTCGGCAGAAGGATGCGGCCCTGACCATCCATATCACACTCGGTGGCATGACCAATCAGTAAACGCTGTATCGACTTCGCTCTTTTATTAAAACTGGGCAGCTTAACCAGCTTACTTTCAATCACTTCCCATTCAGGCAGAGGATAAACCAGCAGACAGCCATCAGGATCAACCGTAACAACCAACTGGCCATCACAATTTTCAAGCAAGCGCTCACGATAACGCGAAGGCATCGCCATTCGGCCCTTCGTGTCCAGCGCAAGATTGTTAATTCCTCGAAAACTCATCAATACCTTTACCCACTTTTACC
>JBEQLM010000330.1:0-2075 GCA_040325975.1 Gammaproteobacteria bacterium
CAGGCTTTGCCGATTTTTAAAGTGGCGACGCGGTTACAATCAGGCTTGATCGAAGTTGAATTAAAAAAACATGTTTCTGATCGAACCGACTGGCGCAAGATGTTGAAGGATAATGCTGAACCGATGGATTTAGCCGAGGTGCGTGATCGTATTGTGGCGGAGTCATCTGAGGCAATTGAAGAATTGAAACAGCAGTATGGTGATGCGGCTATTCAATTTTTAGGGGATGCCGAACAAGTTGATATTCAATTTCCGATTGAAAATTATCCGGAAAAGATCAAGTCATTCAATTTTGATAAGCAGGCAGTAATTGAAGGTATTTTGCTTGGAATTAAGGGGCAATATTTGATTCTGGATAGTGGCGTATTAAATATCCGTAAGTTTTCAGGTTATAACATAGCCCTGTCCGTGCAATAATGTGCGGCTAAGTATCTGCTTTTGATCTATATTCTCAGATACAAACAATATATAGGAGTTAGTCATCAGTTTACGAGAAGACATTCGCTGCGTTTTTGATCGCGACCCTGCGGCACGTCACACACTTGAAGTGTTGACGGCTTATCCGGGTTTGCACGCCCTTATCATGCATCGTCTTAATCATCGATTGTGGAAAATGGGGCTGAAGTGGCTGGCACGATTTTTTGCGCATATCGCACGTTGGTTTACCGGAATCGAAATTCACCCCGGTGCTACCATTGGCCGTCGTTTTTTTATTGATCACGGTATGGGTGTGGTGATTGGTGAGACTGCTGAAATAGGTGATGATTGCACGCTCTATCATGGAGTGACTTTGGGTGGTACTAGTTGGGACAAGGGTAAACGACATCCTACGCTGATGGATAATGTGGTTGTGGGTGCTGGTGCTAAGGTGTTGGGGCCGATCACTGTCAATTCTGGAGCACGCATTGGTTCAAATGCGGTGATTACTCATGATGTGCCCGAAAACGGTACGGTGGTTGGTGTACCGGGGCGATTGGTTCGTCATGAGCAACATCAGGATGCTGAAAATCAGGGAAAACGTGAAGCCATCGCCGAAAAAATGGGCTTTGATGCCTATGGTGCGACCAAAGAAGCGCCTGATCCTGTGGCCACAGCGATTAACCGTATGCTCGATCATATTCATGCCATGGACGAAAAAATGGAAAATATGTGTGCAGCGCTCAAGCAGCTGGGCACAGAAATCGATGTAACTAACCTGCCAGACCTTGGTCCTTGCAACATATCATCATCTAATGAGGATGATGAAGTGCAAAAGATTGAAGGTGAATAACCCGCTACAGCGGTCTTGTAGAATAGTTGACTAATTTAGTAGGAAATAATACTTGACTAAATTAGTCGGGATTAAGTAAAATTGCCTCAATTCATAGATATTGGGTAGTTGGTAATGCGTTTAACAACAAAAGGCCGTTATGCGGTCACAGCAATTTTAGATCTGGCTTTTCATCAAGAGGAAGGACCCGTCTCGCTTGCTGCGATTTCAGAGCGGCAGGGTATTTCACTGTCTTATCTGGAGCAATTATTTTCCAAGCTACGCCGCAACAATGTTGTTGTTAGCACACGTGGCCCCGGCGGCGGTTACTCATTAAAAACCAGTGCAGAAGAACTCAGCGTCTCGACCATCATCATGGCGGTGGATGAAAGCGTGAAAATGTCAGCTTGTGGTTCAGGTGCTGAAGGCTGTCAGAATGAACACCGTTGTTTGACGCATGATCTCTGGCAGGATTTAAGCAATGAGATCAAAGGTTTTCTGGATGGTATTACTCTGGCTGAAATGATGAGTAATAAGCGAGTGAAAGAAGTCTCGATCAGGCAGGATTTAAACCATTCTGGTGCAGATGCTGACGCCGCGGCTTAACGGTTAGAAGGTTACAGAATATGGCGGCGTATTTTGATCATAATGCAACTACGCCATTACATGAAAAAGTATTAGAGGCAATGTTGCCTTACATGGGTTCAGTTTGTGGCAACCCATCAAGCTTGCATCGTTTTGGGCGATTGCAGCGACAGGCGATTGAACAAGCACGCGAACAAGTCGCTGCGCTGATGGGCGCGCAAACATCGCAGGTTATTTTTAC
>JBEQLM010000331.1:0-2075 GCA_040325975.1 Gammaproteobacteria bacterium
ACGGCCACGGTCCTTACAGCGCCGAGCCTGCTTACCCGGGCCGCGACGACGGCGGCCGCGGTGGACTCGCGGAAGCCCAACGTCCTGTTCATCATGACCGACCAGCAGTTCGCCGATGCCATGAGCTGCCGGATGGGCGGGTCCGAAATTCAGTGTGTAGTTACGAATTTCAGGCATCTGAATTATCCTCGCTCACCGCTGGAGCTTCTGTTTCAGTAAAACGAGTATCTTCGCGAATAACTTTTGGTACAAGCACACGAGGTTCAATACTAACTGGTTGATAAATTACGCGCTTTTGTTCTTCGTCATAACGCATTTCAACATGCCCTATCAACGGAAAATCTTTACGGAAAGGATGACCAACAAAACCATAATCAGTCAAAATACGACGCAAGTCCGGGTGACCTTCAAACATAATACCGAACAAATCAAATGCTTCACGTTCAAACCAGTTTGCTGCTGGCCAGAGATCAACCACTGAAGGCACCTTCGGCACATGTTCATCATCGCAATAAACACGAACACGCATACGCAGGTTATTAGCTATAGACAGAAAATGATAAACCGCAGCAAAGCGTGGGCGATCATTGCAAACCTGTGCTGGTGTTTCACCAAAACGTAAACGCGCATTTACGGCTGAATCAACACCACGACTAAAACCAGTGGACGATGATTCTTTGGTTGTCCATTCACAACTACCGTACTCAGAGTAATCAACACCACAAACATCAATCAATTGCTCAAAAGCAAATTGTTTGTCATCACGTAATGTTTTACATACATCGAGAAGATCTTTTGCTACCACTTCGATAGTGACTTCCTTAAATGCAACCACGTTGGACTGCAATGTAGAAGCAAAGGCCTGCTGCAAGCGATCAGATAATTGTTGGATACGTGTCGACATTAAGATTTCCAGAAACTAACGAGCTATGGTGCTGGTGCGGCGGATTTTATTCTGTAACTGCAAAATACCATACAGCAACGCTTCAGCTGTCGGCGGACAACCAGGAATATAAACATCAACAGGAACGATGCGATCGCAACCACGTACCACCGAATAAGAATAATGATAATAACCGCCGCCGTTAGCGCAAGACCCCATAGAGATCACCCAGCGAGGCTCTGCCATCTGGTCATAAACTTTACGCAAAGCCGGTGCCATTTTATTGCATAAAGTTCCGGCAACAATCATGACATCGGATTGACGTGGACTTGGGCGAAAGATAATACCGAAACGATCGAGATCATAACGCGAAGCACCGGCCTGCATCATTTCAACCGCGCAACAAGCCAGACCAAAGGTCACAGGCCACATAGAACCGGTGCGCGCCCAATTGATAAGACCATCAAGAGAAGTAGTTACAAAACCCTGCTCTAACTTGCCTTCTATTCCCATTCCAGCGCCCCTTTTTTCCACTCGTAAATAAAACCAATGACAAGAATACCAAGAAATATTCCCATAGAGACAAGACCGAACATACCAATATCATCGAGCACGATGGCCCACGGAAAAAGAAAAGCAATTTCTAAATCGAAAATAATAAAAAGAATAGCAACCAGATAATAACGCACGTCGAATTTCATGCGCGAGTCTTCAAATGCCTCGAAGCCACATTCGAAGGGAGAGTTTTTAGCCGCATCAGGTTTATGAGGCGCTAATAAATAACCACCGAGGAAAATGAGACCAATACCAGCCATCATACCTATGGCGAGAAAAATCAGTACCGGTAAATAATTTTCTAACATTATAACCCCACGAATTTACCGCTTTTCAGCAGGCCTCATTATTTTTATAGTTATTCGCAATCCCTGCAAGGTACTCTACCAGAACACCTTATCCATCACCAAATTTGGTGCCGATGGCCGGAGTCGAACCGGCACAGCTTTCGCCACACGCCCCTCAAGCGTGCGTGTCTACCAATTTCACCACATCGGCTATGTATTTCTTTATAGCTCGATTACTCCGCGGCGGGAGGTACGTCACTATCAACCGGCGCATCCGCAGGCATTGGTACAACACTTCCATCAAATGGCTTTGTTTCCTGGCCAGCTTCTACAGCAGCCTCAGAACTTAC
>JBEQLM010000332.1:0-2068 GCA_040325975.1 Gammaproteobacteria bacterium
TCTCAAATAAGCCCGTTTTTTTCGTTCTGTTTCTGCTTTAGCTTTAGCTTTAGCTTTAGCTTTAGCTTTATTTACGGCTTGCTGTTTCCGCTTTGCCTCTTCATTTGTCGCTTTTTTCCTTTCTGCTTCTTGCTGCTGCTGTTTCTGAGCATTTTGTGTCTTTGCTGCATCAGCCGCCTTGCTACTTTCTTCTTTTGCTCTCTTTTCTTTAGCTAGACGCCGATTCTCCAGTCCCTTTTGTTTTAGTTCTCTAACTATAACGGCTTCCCTTTCGGCCTCAAGCACACCACCAAAAGTAGCCTTATTTAGCCAATCCAGCGCTTTATCATAATTTTTTTTAACACCCACACCATATGCATACATTTTGCCTACATAGTACATCGCCTGCAAATTTCCATTAGTGGCCTTTGTTCGTAAATCAGTGAATTTTTTCTTATTATCACCTTTTAGACCCTTCTTCTCGATATCCCAGTACATAAGCTTAAAACCGGCTGTCTCATGACCCTGCGCTGCCGCTTTATTGGTCCAGGCCTGTGCTTCTTTCATGTTTTTTTTAACACCAAAACCTGTTTCGTACATTTCACCAACTTTGTACTCAGCCTCGGCATTTCCTTTTTTTGCCAGCTTCATTTGAAAATCAAATAAACCATCGGCATGCGCCCATGAAGAACACATCAAAAAAACGATCGATAATGTGAATCGACACAGTTTTTGAACCATATCTACTCCTTGAATTGAGTCGTTTTTATTAAATATCATTGAAGTGTCTACTAACATAAGCATCAAACCTGCCCGAACAATGCGGGATTATATACATTTTCCTGTGCGTCCCTGCTCGTTTGCTTTGAGTCGTCAATTGATAAATAGTTGCTTAGAAAACAACATCCAGTGCAATGCTGGTTACGCCGACTTTTTCTGTTGGTGGTAGATTGGTGAAACTGGTATCAAATAAACCGAAGTTGATTGTCTGATTAGCCTCTCCAAGCACTGTAGGATCCTGTTCTACATCGACAATACTGTGCTCTATCTTGAGTGCTGCGCTGTCGTTAATCTCGTAACGCAGGCCATATGTTAATGAAGTCTGGATAGCCACTGGGAAATTCATCAGGTTATCACTAGGACCACAGGTACCAGGAATAGCACACGTTACAGCCTTATTACCCAACGCATCCACTTCAGATGAAGCTATACCATCAATCGATGCGAAAGTAACATGGGGCAACCATTTTCCAAAACGATAACCTAGTGTGCCATACCATGCCTCCTGATCACCAAATGGCCTGGAAAGCGTTTTATTGGTCATGCGATTCGTCCATTCAGCGTACATCACCACATTGGCCACATCCAGATTAAAACCAGCAGCATTAACTTCACACTTACCATCACCAGTCAGATCAACATTTACATCCACTAGACCTCCTGGCGTTCCCATCTGAGCAGCAAAACCACCAAATAATTTCACTTCACAGGCAAAACTACTACCGTGTACGGCAAAACCCCTGCCAGAATATTTAACATCGATACCGCGAATTTTCTCAGCCTCGAAGAAGCCTGCACCACCGGTATTTGGAATATCAGCCCTGTTTGAACCGACGTAGGGTTGAAATGAAAGCATACCCGGGCCAACGGGGAATTGCAGCAGGAACTCGATACCATTCACGGTATTGAGTGGATTATTCAGATAATAAACTTCAGCAGGTGGGCGAATCCAGGGATAGGCATAACCCACCTCGACATAATCATTCACCAGATAAACAGGCTGTTTAATTTTACCGGAGTGAATACTCAACCAGTTGGTGGGTCTATAGTCGATATAGGCCCATTCGACGATGGCATTAAAGTTACCATTGACACCGGTACCTAGAAGTTGGGAAACCACGGACATATCTTTTGCGATATCTGAGGATATCTGTAAACCAAAACGGCTATCTGTTTCAAAGCTGGCGTCGTTTTGTATACCACGATCACCCAGACTACCTATGTAACGATTTTTGTTCACATCATCATGCCATGCAACACCCGAGGTCAAAAAACCATCAAACTGAAGCGCTGATGCTGATGAAGTAGC
>JBEQLM010000333.1:0-2061 GCA_040325975.1 Gammaproteobacteria bacterium
ACATGTCCATATTTCCTGTGCGTCATCACCGGCAAGTTCGCAATCAACTTCGTTTGCCATTTCAATGACACTAACCTGGCGGCGAACCTGGCGTTGACTGGCCGCTACGTATTCAAACTCAGCGTTCATGTCGAATTCTTCAAATTCCCAAACATAACGATTGTCGTCACGATAGGGAATACGAATGCGTTCAAGAATACGTAAGCTAGGCGTGGCCTTACGTGATGCGAATAAATTGAACATATCCAGACCAAGGTGCCAACTGAAATTATTATTGTCCTGGTTTTCTTCAATTTCATCATGGAATTTAGCGATGATGGTATTGAGCTCTGCATCATCAGAGCTAATGCTTGCATCCATTAACATTAGTGCGGCATGTTCAAGAACAGGCATTGTTTCATGCTCAGCAACTTCTTCAGATTCAAGTATCAGTAATGAATGCCATAATTTTTTCAAACCCAGGAAATCTTTAATCGCTTTGTATTCAACACGCGCATCTTCAATTAAACCAATAAAAAACATTTGAGCTGGACTGAGTTGCTCAGCAGAAATTGGCGCAGTTGAATAACACATATGTGCGGCCATGTGAGCAGCGGTTGCTCGGTATAGTTCCAGGCCTGGGATAATATTATTATCCTTGCCCATATTATCAACCGCATCGGGCATATGAAGAATGCGATGTTCAATGTAAGGTCTAAAGTCTGTGTAGTCTGCACCGGTAGGGCGTAAGAAAAAATCTCTACCCCATAGTGCGCGCAAATAAAAGTTTAACTTACGTTGTACTTTATTAAAGAGTACACCACGCCTTTCTTTTTGTAGCATCGCGATTGAATCAGCAGACTCAAGATTAAAATAAGAAGTTAAATTATTAAAATCACGACGATAAGCTTGTGCACCAAAATTGGCCCAACGACGCAAACCACTTAAGGTGAGTTTGCCAAGCAGTTCATCAATATGGTTTAACATCGGGCGCATGCCACGTGCTGCAGTTGATGCAAGTTGATGTATAAACGTTAGATAGCCACGAAAAAGTTCAGCGTCACCTAAATTTCTGGCGGCCGTGGGTAAACTACTCAGTAGTAGTGCAACTACTTCGCCGGAAGTCATTGATGATAGTTTCATTGCGGCGCTAATGCAGTCTGGAATAACGTCTTCACCAACCTCTTTAACGACTAATGGCATTTCCTGAATATAGGTGATAACAAGATCACTACCCCGTCCAAGATTATGCAATGCTTTCGCACCGTCCATATAATCTTGTAATCCCACAGGCGACATGATGTGAGACGCTTCTTTAAAAGTAGCTTCGAGTACGTCACGAATGGCTGGTACATCCGCAAGAAATTCTTCGTAATCTTCGAGTTTGATGCTCATGATAATTGTTTCTTTAAGTATCCATTACTGATTTAATAAAAATCTAACAAGTGAATGATTTATTAAGTCGAGAGTTAAACGGAATTTAAATTAACTCATTAACCAAAGAATGTTTGCACAGCAGCATTCAGTGTATCGCGCATATCAGGATCATCGGTTAACGGAGTCACCATCGTTATCATGCAAGCGTCCTCTGGTGCAACGCCTTTGGTGATTAACTGACCTGCGTAAACCAGTAAACGAGTTGAAATACCCTCATCTAAACCATGACCTTTTAAGTTACGAGCACGATGAGCAATGTGCACCAACTTTTCTGCTGTTTCTTTATCAATACCTGATTCTTTTGAAACGATCGCGATTTCAGTTTCTTCAACAGGGTAATCAAAATCTAAACCACCAAAACGTTGTTTGGTTGATTGTTTAAGATCCTTCATCAAACTTTGGTAACCCGGGTTATAAGAAATAACCAATTGGAAATCCGAGTGTGCTTCGATGAGCTCGCCTTTTTTATCTAGTGGTAAAGAACGACGATGATCTGTTAAAGGGTGAATGACAACCGTTGTATCCTGGCGCGCTTCAACCACTTCATCTAGATAACAGATTGCACCGATACGAGCGGCTGTTGTTAATGGGCCGTCTTGCCATTTAGTGCCATCGGCATCTAACAGGAAACGACCGACTAAATCC
>JBEQLM010000334.1:0-2058 GCA_040325975.1 Gammaproteobacteria bacterium
GATTTAACCTACTATGCATTGGCTGTGCTGGATCGCCATCAGGCGGGTAATAATATTCGCGAAGAAATGAGTCGTCTCGATAAGGAAACCGATTTTGAATTGAGCAGCGTTGAAATGAAGTCAAATCCTTTACAAAAAGTAGCGGTTTACCAACGAGTGCTGGCATCACAAGATAAACGTGCTGCTCTGCAAAAGACGCTCAAAGTGATCGATCTTAGTGGTAAAGGTGCCAAATCAAAATGGAATCGAGCTGAATTGAGTGAGCAGCTGGAAGCCAGCTTATCGGCGCTCAATATGAAACCTGAGATATTACAGGATACTGTGGGTGGGCTGGATAAACTACTTAAAGGCGCTATGTCTAAATCAGGCTTTCCTGAATCATCAAACGTTTCGAACAGCTATATCTTATCGGTGGGTCTGGAAGCTCAATCCCCCGTCGAGAATGAAGGCTGGTACTGGTTACGCGGTACGCTTACGCTGCGATTAAGCTCGATAAATGGCAATGTGCTGGGCAATAAAACCTGGCCGCTCAAGGTATCAGCTTCTAGTAAGCAGCCATTAAATCAACGTATCAAGGCATCGGTAGAGAAGATATTAAATCAGGAGCTGAAGGCCACACTATTGGGCTTTTCCAGCATAGAATAAGTTGATTGAATCGGGGGCTACTGCATTAGTAGCGCCTGATGTAAAATAAGCTGTAAATATTACCCTATACATTACAAAATGGCCTCGTGGCCTTTGAAAATATCCCAATTCCTGTAGATAGTAAGAAAATCACCACAAATGCCGGTGATGCTCTTGAATAATCAGATTATTCCTATATAGAGACTATGTGCAGATGTCCTGAACCATTGGTCAGCAAATGAGTAACATTAATGAAGAATTTTCCTACAAAATTCACGGCATGTTCTACACTGAGAGTGAGCGTTAAAAGAAGATCATGAGCAATCAGCAGAACGATTTTGATTTAGATGATGGTCTGGCGGTCGAAGAAGACCAGCCTAAGCTGGATGAGCCTAAGCAGTACAAGGTAGTACTGATGAATGATGACTATACTCCTATGGAGTTTGTTGTTGAGGTCTTAAATCTGTTTTTTGGTATGGATTCGGATAAAGCGACTCGGGTTATGATGGCAGTGCATACCAAGGGAAAGGGGGTCTGCGGCGTTTTTAGTTATGAAATCGCTGAGACTAAAGTTGATCAGGTGAATGAATTCTCACGAGTGAATCAACACCCATTGATGTGCACCATGGAGGAAGCTTAAAGATAGCCATAACTAATTTGTATTTGTATATTTTTGAAGGGGTAAAGTTATGTTGAGTAAAGAGCTTGAGACCTCATTGAATGAGGCATTCAATGAAGCGCGTGATAAGCGTCACGAATACATAACCGTTGAACACCTATTGTTGGCGTTGCTGGATAATAGTAGCGCTAATTCAGTGCTACAGGCCTGTGGTGCTGATCTTAATTTGCTGGCCAGTGAACTACGCGAGTATCTAGAAAAAAACACCCCTGTTTTTGGTGATGTTATTGGTGGTGAAGTGCAACCAACCCTTGGTTTTCAGCGTGTTTTGCAACGTGCAGTATTTCATGTTCAGTCATCAGGCAAAAAAGAAGTGGTTGGTGCCAATGTGTTGGTCGCCATGTTTGGTGAGCAGGAATCACAAGCGGTTTATTTGCTCAATCAACAGAATGTTAATCGTCTTGATATCGTCAATTACATTTCACACGGTATTACTAAAGTCTCGGATGACCTTGATGATCTGGATGGTATTGCACAGGAAGGTACCAATAGCGATGCTGATCAGCAACCGCTGGAAAATTTCACGACTAATCTTAATCAGCGCGCCATGCAAGGGCATATTGACCCGCTGATTGGTCGCGATGATGAAATTGAACGTACCATTCAAACCCTCTGCCGCCGTAGAAAAAATAATCCTTTGTTAGTCGGTGAAGCTGGTGTCGGTAAAACAGCATTGGCGGAAGGTCTGGCAAAAAGAATTGTCGATAAAGAAGTGCCTGAAATATTAAATGGTTGCACGATTTATTCGCTGGATT
>JBEQLM010000335.1:0-2039 GCA_040325975.1 Gammaproteobacteria bacterium
GTCACGGTGATCAGGCTATCGCTGACGGTACACTGAAAGATTTTATCCGCCTGGTTGAATCCTTTGGCTTCTATTTGATGCATCTCGATATCCGTCAGGAATCAACACGTCACAGCGATGCAGTAAACGAAGTTCTGAATCAGCTCGATAGCAGCATTGATTACGCAGCACTGTCTGAACAGGAACGCGTCAAATTACTTTCCAGACTTATCGATAATCCCGATGATAAATTCCAGATAGATAAAAATAAATTGGGCGAACTGCACAGGGAAACCATTGAAGTCTTCGAGACCATGGCGACCATGAGCAATAAAATTAGCCCCGATGCTTTTGGTACTTATGTTATTTCCATGACCCATCAAGCCAGTCATATTATGGAAGTGATGTGGATTGCAACGCTAATGGGACTGGCTGGAAAAACCGATGATGGCTGGTTCTGTAATATCAAAATCTCACCTTTATTTGAAACCATTGAAGATCTGGAACATATCGAAAGCGTGCTTTCTTCCTTATTTGAAGACGCCGTCTATAAATCTTTGCTGACTGTTTCAGGCGGCCTACAGGAAGTCATGCTGGGTTATTCCGATTCCTGTAAAGATGGCGGTATTCTGGCCTCTTCATGGCAACTGTTCGAAGCACAACGCAAAGTCATCAAACTTACCGACAAACATGGCATTGAATGCCGTTTATTCCATGGTCGTGGTGGCACCATCGGTCGCGGCGGCGGCCCGACTTTTGAATCTATTCTGGCTCAACCGGAAGGCACGGTTCATGGTGAAATTAAATTCACCGAACAGGGTGAAGTGCTGTCTAACAAATACAGTAACGCTGAAACCGCAGTTTACGAACTCACTCTGGGTATTTCCGGCCTCTTGCTATCCAGTAGCCACAAAGTATTGCCCGGTAAAATCAGCACCACCGATGAACGTGTACAGATCATGCGTGAAATCATGGCGATTGGTGAAAATAGCTATCGCACTCTTACTGATAAAACGGATGGCTTCCTCGACTATTTTTATGAAGCCACACCGGTTAGCGAAATTGCTTTAATGAATATCGGCTCACGGCCTTCACACCGCAAAAAAGGTGACCGTTCAAAAACTTCAGTACGCGCCATTGGCTGGGTTTTCGCCTGGGCACAAGCCAGACACACCCTGCCCGCCTGGTATGGCATAGGCTCGGCCCTGGAAACCTGGGTCAACGGTGATGATAGCCGCATGCAACAGTTGCAGGAACTCTATCAAAACTGGCCTTACTTCCGCGCCTTGCTCAGCAATACCGAGATGGCGCTATATAAAGCTGATATTGTCACCGCCGAGGAATATTCTGAATTATGCTTATCTGAAGATTCACGCCAACGCGTATTTGACCTAATCAAAGCTGAGCATCAGCGCACACAGCAATATACGCTACAGGTTGCACAAATGAACCACCTGTTGGACGATATCGAGCCATTAGCTTTATCCCTGATGCGTCGTGATCCATATCTTGACCCTTTGAATCATATCCAGATCAAATTGCTGAAACGCTGTCGTGATGAAGCTCTTAGTCAGGAAGAACGCGATATGTGGCTTGACCCATTACTAAGAAGCATTAATGCCATTGCAGCGGGTATGCGTAATACCGGTTAACCGGTCTAATTAGGGAAACGAAGATCAATCATCATGCATAAAACTCACAGAAAGCTACAAGCAGATCTGATTTACTCTTGATATTAGCCACGAATTATCTAGACTTGCTTTAAACCAGATAATAATCACGGCAGTAGCTATCTACAGATATTTTCAGCCCTTTAATAACGAAAATCGAGGAAGGTATAAATGGAATTTGATCAATCAGACTGGATAGTCACAGTGCTGCTGGCAGTTCTAGTCATATCCGTACTTATAGCCACTATAGTTATTGCTAAAACATTTGCCAATGACGCTAGAGAAAGAAAAGTAAAAGCAGCTCGACTTGCTGAAGAAGAAAAGAAAAGGGCGCGCGAATCTCAAACTCCTGCCAAAGCTCCTGCCAAAGCTCCTGCTCCCGCAGCTAAG
>JBEQLM010000336.1:0-2035 GCA_040325975.1 Gammaproteobacteria bacterium
GGCACCAACGCCAGAGCAACCGTCAGTCCAGACAGAATTTCATTTTGAAAACATACTCGACTTTGACAACCTAACTTAAACATTAAGTACCTCGGGGATTATTGGGTCAATACAGGGGCGCGCATCATAGCAAATCTAGCTCCACTAATATACGATGGCTCATCTCAGAGGGCGGCAATATCAATAAACAACAGCATCTTAAATAAGGTTTAAGAAATAACGATTGAAATGCCCAGCAATAAGGGTGTCAGTATTGCCACCGCGACATTGCTACCAAGGTATTGCGGGTAATCACCTATCATTTCTCCATGCTTGATGACTCCATATAAAGAGAAAAAGGCAAGCGGCATAGGTAGCAATGCGATAAGACTTAATAGTGGAAAATAGCCCATCAAACTAGCACCCGTAATCACCGCCATCGTCGCCAAAACAAAAACAGCATAAACGCGATTACTGTTTTTTATTCCATAAGCAATCGGAAAATGGTTTCGTCCGACAGTGGCATCAGCTTGAATATCTGGATACTGATTGAGTAAAAGAAGATTGTTGACCAGAAAAAAAGGCACGATGGCAGCAAGCCATGACAAGGACAGATACTCACCCAGCAATACATATTGAGTTCCTACCACCATAAGAAAGCCAAAACCTACACCCGGTGCAATCAGGCAGAGCAAAGGATATTTATTAACCCAACTGGTGTAAGTAACAATCAACACTAAACCGAGCACACCTATAGGCATAATGCCTAAACCAAATTTCCAGACAAAGAAAACACCCATCATCACAATAACCATCAATGACGCAATAGCCACGGCCAAAACTACGCGTACACTTTCCGGGTTATCGGGCAGTGCACCACTACCGCCACTAAATTTTGTTCTTTTTGTTTTAAAATCCAGGCCACTTTTAAAATCAAAATATTCATTGAGCGTATTAACACTGATATGCCCTAACAAGGCACCAGACAGAACTAAAATAAGTAAATAGAAATTGATATTTATCTGGTTTGCAATAACTGTACTTACACCTAAAAAAACACAAACAGGCGTTAAAAGCAGAAATGGAAGCCGCATTGACTGGATGACAGGTTTTAATTTCATCGCTGAATAATTTCCATTCTTCCTGTGACTAATGCTTGAATTATTTAAGCCCAATTATTGTAGTAATCTGGCTGAGTGATTTATTAAATTTAGATACAGACATGCAAGCTTAGGTATTTTTAACGTATTGGACGTTAAAAGAGAAGGATTATATTAATTTGTGAGTACTAATTTTTGGCCTGAAAACTTGCCCAGCGTTGTAGTACTGCCGGTTTGAGGACACCTGAGACCGATTGCCGCTTATGCTGGGCATCGAACAAATAGCTGCGTGGCAATTCTCCGTACCAGTTGGGATCAATTTCATAACGCAGTTGTTGTGCCCTGTCATTTTCAAACACCCAGGCATTGATATGGCTTAAGCCAAATTTATTTAGTTTCTGTTGAATATCTTTGATATCGTCGGTGGTGTCAGTAGAAACTATCACCAGATCAAGTTGTGGCTGATTTTTAGTTTCATCGGCCAGCATTGCCAGCTCTTTATAACAGGGTGGACAATCCAGTGACCAGAACACCAGCATGAAGGGCTGATTTTGACGTTGCTCTAAAAATTGTGCATAGCTTCCGGCTTTGAATACGTTGACCTCTTGCGATGCCATCACTAAAGAACTGGCACTCAGTATGAGACACAAAAAAACACATCGGTGAAACATGGTATTAATCATTGTTGAGCGGGAACAACTGGTAGTCCTGTCCACGACGATGCCAGACGGCATACACTTTCTTGTCATCATTTATCAATAAGGGATGATCTGAATTACTCGTGGTTTTTTCCAGTACTTGCGGCTCTGACCATGTCTTACCTGAATCAGATGATTTCATGGTTCGCAACGTTGCCTGTTTGCCGTCAAATTCTTTCCAAACTAAAAAGATAGCCTTGCCCTGACTCAATACCTGAGGGTGCGCCGCCTGTGCTTTGTAATTACCAAAATTGATGG
>JBEQLM010000337.1:0-2016 GCA_040325975.1 Gammaproteobacteria bacterium
CTCAAGAGCATCGGTTTTTGAGACCGACGTGTCTACCAATTCCACCACTTCGGCAAAGCGGAATGCATTATAGGGTTTCGTTTTCCTATGGTCAAGAGTTATCACAACAAAAAAGGGCTACGCAATTTGCGTAAACCTTTGAAGTTTGGTGGAGCTAAGCGGGATCGAACCGCTGACCTCAACACTGCCAGTGTTGCGCTCTCCCAGCTGAGCTATAGCCCCGTTTTGTGTGGCGAGCACTATACTTGATTCACTTTTCAATGTAAATGAGATCACCTTCTATCAAGCCTACCGATTTGCTATAAATACCAGCAACTTATCGATTCTATCGAGGGTTTTTTCTTTACCTAATAAATCCAGCGTGGTATCGATGGATGGAGACATGGTTGAACCTGTCACTGCAATTCGTAACGGCATGGCCACTTTAGGAAAGCCTACTTCCTGCTCGTTGACCACTTCCTGAACCACGTGATGGATATTATCTGCATACCATTCTTCCAAACTAGCAAGCTTTTCTCTGATAGAGACCAGTATTGCAGTCGTACCTTCCTTAATATGCTTCTTCACCGATTTAGCATCGTACTCTTCAACTGACTCATAAAAGAAACGACTATTTTCAACCATTTCAACCAGTGTCTTACTGCGTTCGCGTAATAACAGAACAATTTCTACTAATGCTGGCCCAGACTCTATTTTGATACCGTGTTCCATCATATAGAAAGCCAGCTGTTCAGCCACCCTCACAGGGTCAAGGCTCATCAAATATTGCTGATTCATCCACTGCAGTTTTTCTATACTGAAATTTGAGGATGATTTATTGATGTCTTTGATATCAAATTTCTCAATCATTTCTTCCAGCGTGAAAATTTCCTGATCACCGTGCGACCAGCCTAAACGTACTAGATAGTTCAGCACCGCCTCCGCCAGATAACCTTCTTCATGATATTGCATGACACTGACCGCACCGTGGCGCTTGGACAATTTCTTGCCATCAGGGCCATTGATCATCGGCAAATGAGCATACTCGGGAATTTCTGCACCGAGTGCATTGAGGATATTAATCTGACGTGGTGTGTTATTCAGATGATCATCACCTCGAATCACGTGGGTGATTTTCATATCCCAGTCATCCACCACCACGGTCAAATTATAAGTTGGCGTTTTATCCGAACGCTCGATAATCAGGTCATCCAGTTCCTGATTTTTAATCACCACGGTGCCACGCACGTGATCGGTAATGGTGACTTCGCCATCCAGCGGATTGGCAAAACGAATCACCGTGTCATCAGCCGCAGTCAGTCCTTTTTCACGACAACAGCCATCATATTTTGGTTTTTGTTTACTCGCCATTTGCGCTGCACGAATCTCGTCCAGACGTTCTCTGGAGCAATTACAGTGGTAAGCATGGCCATCATCCAGCAACTGCTGGATCACTTCTTTATAACGATCAAATCGCTGGGTTTGATAAAAAGGTCCTTCATCATGCTCCATGCCCAACCATTCCATACCATCGATAATGGCATCAACTGCTTCGTCAGTAGACCGTTCACGGTCAGTATCTTCAATTCGAAGTATGAACTCGCCACCCATTTTTTTAGCGTATAACCACGAAAACAAGGAGGTGCGAGCACCACCAATATGGAGATAACCCGTCGGGCTGGGAGCAAATCGTGTACGAACTGTCATAAGGCTTTCTTGTGATGATGAATTGGAGCGCTATTTTAGTATAAATAGTCGACAGTTGGCTAAAAGATAGTTGGCAGTCCGCAGTTGGCAGCTAAAAAATAATGAGTCCACAGATGAACGCTGATGAACACGGATAAATGAGATTGCTCCGAGTGTGCGCCTACGGCGTACAACACTCCCGCATTTTTTTGCGTCCTTCGCGTTTTTCGCAGACAAGGCTTTGTTTTTATCCGTGTTCATCAGCGTTCATCTGTGGACTAATGCCGTTTAAGTTAGTTTTTAGTTATAGCCATTCACTTAATTCAAATTTCGATTACGCCCTGACTACCG
>JBEQLM010000338.1:0-1998 GCA_040325975.1 Gammaproteobacteria bacterium
GTAGTGGCTACCAGTTGCTCCGGGTCTGTAATATCACGCCTAAACAGGCCAATCGGAGAGATTTTGTTATTCATAAATGTATGCCCAATTTTTTCGCCACCATGTTTTCAGTAGAAAGCTATTGAACCCATAGTAGTCATCATCGTTTTTGCTAATGTAAAAGTCGCTTTCCAATCGGAGCAATAACCGTTTGAAGGCTTGCTGCATAGTACGAGCACTTACTTGTTTTGACTGCTCATGTTGCTGTTTTTGGTATTGACTGAATAAACCTTTTTTACTTATTCCCTGCTCAGACAGAGAGAGAGCATCTAATAAAATATAGGATACTTCCTGATCATCTTGTGGGTAATAAAGCTGTATTCGACTGTGGTAATGCTGTAATTTATCATGTGCAGCTTCACCTAATAAGGCATGTTGGAAGACGTTTTCAGCATGACTTGCATTGAGCAGTTCGGGCTTTTCTCGTCGCCAATAGCGAAATAACTCCTGAGTAAAGAGTTGCAGAAAAAAAGGTATAGGTTCTCCCAGCAATTGGTAGATACGGGGAGTCAAACTTTCATCATAAAGAACCTCTCGATCATCCAGCATCATGCTTACAAAATTGCCAACTTCCTGCTCCTTTATGATGGGTAGACTTTCAGTTTTTAAATCGTTGATCTGCTTTGTTAAACCTAGGTCGTCAAGTGTACCCCGGATATTGACGGAACCACCGACCAACCAGCGGATCTTGTCATTCCCTTTATGACCAATCCGAATTTTTCTGAATTGGTGTAAAAATTCCTTCAATAATTCAGGAGTTTTTTCGGACATTGCAGATAACATATCAGGCAACTCGTCAATGATGAATAGCACGGATTCGTCAGCCGCAATGACCTTTTCAATCAATTGTTGCGCCAGTTCTTTCCAACGCTGTTCCCAGTCGGTGGCTTTCCTGAGTTTAATTTTAAAATCCATCCAGCCAATTTCATCCAGACGATTGCCCAGGCCCTTAAATAAGTCCCAGGAGGACGAGAGCTTTTTCATGTATTCAGGCTGGTGATCATTAATCGCATCAATTAACGAAAGATAAAATTCCGCTGGTGTTTCGAGGTCTTCAACATTTAGGTGAATGACTCGATATCCATTTTCGGGATTATCTAACATGCAATACATAACACTGGTTTTACCAGTACGCCTGGGTGAGAGAAGCAGCACATTATCTTTTCTCAACGAATCCCACACATCACTGATAAATGTTTTGTGAAAGTAGAAATCATCGTTTCTGGCAACACCGCCTACAACAAAGTCAGAGGTAATATTTTTCACTTCACTCCCACCACTAGTTAAGAAACTGTTCTGTTGCGCATCTTTTCTGCAATGTATCATTGAGCAAATAACATAGCAACAAAATTGTTGCGCAACTAACCACACACGCTTCACAGGAAGTTGTGGCGTGTGTAATCCCGCCTGTCATTCAACTATGCGTGGTCGCAATTTACCTACATGCTTAAATAGTAATCGTTTATCGGAAGGGCAAACAAATTGTTGCGGATCAGTCGAACACTAAGGGCGCTGGGGCTAAGCTACGTGCCATGGGTTTCTTCGATACGGTATCGGGACACGATAACTGTTGCGTAATATTGGCAGGTTTAGATTATTCCTAAGGGCGCTATCTGGCCCACAAGGTTTTCCTTAACTCCTCCTTTTGCATTTCAAGATGCTCAGGAGTTGTTCTTCTTTTTTTAATTCCCTCAAAGGATAATGTGTACCGCGCCAATCAATTCCCTGGTTTCGAACAGTTGTCCATACCGCTTTTACGATTATGAAGATAGTGAGATAAGGAGTGACCAGAGACCAGAGGACTAAGGTCCATGAAACGTTCGACCCTCTGGCATTGCAGATAAAGACAGCAAATCGGCACAAAATTGCAGCACCCAAAAAGGCCCTTACCGTCCCTTGCGGTATCAACAATCCCCAAACCGGAACAATGGTAGCAAAAAGAAACCCCAGGATAGCTGC
>JBEQLM010000339.1:0-1997 GCA_040325975.1 Gammaproteobacteria bacterium
ATCCACACTATTATTCAAAGCTCGTACACGTGCGGTATTAATCAATTCCTGTCCTTTGAGCACACCTCCCAGTAACAAACCGATAATCACCAACACAATAGCGATTTCGATCAGGGTAAAACCCTTTTGGCCGTTTAACTGCTTTTCCATCTGTCGGTGCATACTCATAGCATTTCTCTTTGATTTTATTGTTCTTTTAGTCATTTTACTTATTTTATAGCAATTAACATGCCACGATTCATATTTCTCATTGTAACGCATATTTTTTCTATAATTCATGAAGAACTCACTATATCTGTCGAAATATCAACAGTTTGCGCTTACTTTGTCGATTTTTCCTCCAATTCGCGGATTTTTTCTGTCAGAAAATTCAATTCGTAGGGATCGCTTATTTCACCACTTTCAATCAACCCACCCACCAGAACTTTTGCCGTTTCAATTTCACCCATATCTTCCAGCAAAATAAAGTGCATATCACGCGCCCAATAAGGCACATGCTCAGCTGTGGCTTTGTCTGCCAGTGCGCGTGCATATTTCAGTGCCAAAGGCATATCTTTTAAACTATGCTTGGCAACGGTGGCCGCATGCGCCAACCAACGCCAATGTCTGTTTGGGTCTTCATTAAATTTTTTATAGATATAATCCATCATGATGCGCTGCCGTGTTTTATCCGTGACACGGCCATAAACTCGCGCTGCAACCAACATCGGGTAAGCTCCTCTCGGATCGAGAGTCAGTATTGTATCCAGCCATTGTGTGATCCGTACATAATCAAGCTGATGAAAGGAAAGACTCAAGCCGGGCTGATTATCAAAAGCCTGTAACCATAAATTCAGTAGCTTTGACATAGCAATAGGCTCACTCAATGAAAGCATTCTATAAGCATCCGCCGACATTGGGGCCGGCAGGTCTTCAGCCTGGGCAACTGCTAACTCCTGCTGACTATGCCAGATCAGCTGCAGTACCAGAGCCAGCACTAAAAAAAATCTTACAGACACAGGCACATCGTGTGCAGGCCTGTCTTTATTGAGCAGTGCTCTCAACATCAAAAATTTTTCCGATAAAAATCAAATAATGCTACTGACGACAAAAGACTTAGGTAAATCATGGTCTGAACCAGTATAGGTAGTAGCTGCGACCAATCTGCGGAACTATAAATCAACCATTCGGTTTGCGTATACCGACTCAAATCGGGCAACACCCAGGTCATTATGCCTACAAAACCATCCATAAACTTTTGCCCGATACCATCATTAGAGATAATTGGATGCTGCGACATCAGGTATAAGGAAGCGATAATACGTGATGCCAGATAGACAATAAACACGCCCGTTAATGCAGCAGGGGTTTGCTTGAAGGTGAACAACATCACCAAAGCCAAAGCCACCACTAGCACCAGCTCAAGCACCAGTGAGAACGACCAGATAAGAACTTGTTCAAATGGTGCATAAACAAGCAATAACAGACCAAATACCAGACCGATTAAAATGGCCAGTTGTATATAACCCAATAACTTACCCAGATAATAGCTGCTACGTCTGATCGCCATCGCCAGTATCATTTCCAGCGTTTTATCCTGAAGCTCGCGTAAACTACTGGAGACCACAAACAATGCGATTAACAGGACGGCGCTCAATCTTAGAAATACCGCTAACATAGCCAGCTGAGTTGCCTTGTGTTCAGTGATGGCCAAATCGCCGACAAACTCGACCATGACAAAGCCAATTATCATAATTAGAAGCGACAACCACAACAATCGATTACGCATCGACTCGATTATGGTAAATTTAGATATTGTCAGTATTTGAGAAATCATGGGGTCACTACACCTATTATGTTTATCAATAAATTTTACCTAACGCAATTGTAGGCAAATCACGATGTCTTTGCTATCCGCCAAACGCTTTTCAAATTATGAACATCAATTGCTAGGACTGATGTTATTCAGCTTATTGATGGCTATTTTTATTGGTCCTGATAATACTCTTTCATACAGC